>JAPOPA010000157.1 GCA_026713145.1 Chloroflexota bacterium | reverse complement strand
TGAGCATGGCGAAGCGGGCCAGAAAGCATCGGCTGGGTCTCCAGTTCATCACCCAGGACGTCCAGGATCTCTTGTCCGAGGACTCGTCCCGCGCCATCACGGGACACAGTGGGCGCGCCCTCCTCCAGAACGCCGCCTTCAAGCTCCTGCTCCAGCAGGATGCCGCGGCGATCAGCACCGTAGGCGACGCCTTCGACCTGCCGGAGGACCTCCAGCGATGGCTTGTCTCCTGCCCTCGCGGAGACGGACTCCTGATTGCACGTGGACAAAAGTTCCCGG
The DNA here is from genome assembly GCA_026713145.1 of Chloroflexota bacterium. Taxonomy (GTDB): domain Bacteria; phylum Chloroflexota; class Dehalococcoidia; order Lucifugimonadales; family VXLM01; genus VXLM01. The sequence goes on along the minus strand of JAPOPA010000157.1, from coordinate 32,062 downwards.
TACGCATCGAGGCGGCCCCGGAAGAGACGGCGGTAATCGAGTGGCGGCCCGGCTATCACAGATAGCCCTATAGGGAGAGACCCAGACCATGAAACACAGCCTGATCAGACGACTCTTCGGCGACAGCGAGGAAAAAGAACCGGTCCTTCTGGCTGTGACGCCGCCGCGCACGGGAGAGCGGACGCTCCTCGGCGTCGAGAACATGCTCGCCTCCATCGCCGTGCCGGAGCCGTTCTCCCTCGAGCTTGCGGGGGACGTAGACGGCGTGTCCCTCATGGCCCGCTGTCTCGACGAGCAGGCGGTGAGAGCCCAGCTGTCCGCCCACTATCCCCAGGCCCGCATCCACGTGGTCTCCGAAGAGGACGACCCTCTGAGTCTCGACGAGGGTGAGCAGGCGTGGAGCATGACGCTGCGGTCGAGCGGACCCGACTACGCGCCGCTCAGGGTCTTCAGGGACGACGACCTGCTCGACCCCGGCTCCGACCCGCTCTTAGCTCTCATGGGCGCCCTATCCGATCTGAATGACGGCGAGCGCGTCGTGGCGCGGCTGCTGCTCCGCTCCCTCGGACCCGACTGGGCCGAGGCGCACCAGGACAAGGGCCATAGGAGCGCCGTGCCCGATAGGCAAGAGTCGTCCTACACCGGACAGGCCCGCGCCCACCGGACCGACGGCGTGACGATGGCCGTCATCGGCGCGGCGGCCATGGTTGTCCTCAGGGGCTACCTGTGGGTGAGGGACGGCGAGTCCTGGAAGGCCTTTCTCATGGGCGCTGGAATCTCCTTGGCCCTCGGCGTAGGAGGCTGGGCCTGGCACCGTTGGAAGAAGGCCCACTCCCGCGTCCACGACCCCATTCAGATACGCGAAAAAGTCTCGCGCATCGCCTTCGACGCCGAGGTCGAGATCGTCGCCGTCCTGCCCGCGGGAGACCGGCTTAAACGAGCGAGCGAACTCCTTGAACAGGTGGCGTCGGCCTACCGCCACTACGACAACCCCGCAGGAGCGAGGTTCGACGCCGGCAAGGTCAGGCCCGCCGACCCCGCCGTTTCCCTACATCCCGCTGGCCCCGGACTCTTCGGCGGGCGTAGCATCCTCGGAGTCCGCGAGGTCGCCTCCCTGTGGCACCCGCCGGGAGCGCGGGATGAGACACCCCTCGTGGAACGTTCGGGAGCCAGGACGCTTTTGCCCTCTGCCCGAGGCGTGAAGGGAGGAGCGCTCGTTGGCGAGGCCACGGCGGGAGGGAACCGCGAAATCCACTTCCCCGGCGACCTGCTCAGGAGGCACCACCTCTACGTCGCGCGCACTCGCATGGGCAAGTCCACGCTCATGCAGCACATCGTCGCGCACAAGCTGCGCGAGAAGGCGGCAGGCAGGGACGGCGACGCCATCGTCGTCGTCGATCCCCACGCCGACCTCGTGTCCGGACTGCTGGAACACGTCCCACATTCCCTCGCGGACGGAGTCCGCCTCATCGACCTCGCCGACCGCTCCGGCGCTCCCGGCATCAACCTCCTCGACACCCGCGTCTTCGCCGACCGCGACCGCACCGCCGACTCGGTGGTGCGCGTGGCGCGGGGACTCTGGGACCAGTGGGGTCCGAGGATGCAGTCGATCCTCGAACAGACCGTCAAGACCCTCCACGAGGCCAACGAGTCGATGGAGGAGGACGAGCAGTACACGATCCTCGACGGGCTCAAGCTCCTGTCGAACGATCCGTTCCGCAACAAGCTGCTGGAGAAGCTGAACGATTCGTATCTCATCGAGTGGTGGGAAAGGGATTTTTCCTCATGGCATCGCCAGTACAAGGCCGAGGCCCTCGCGCCGGTGCAGACGAGGCTCTCCTATTACGCATCATCGAAGAGGGCGCGAGCCATCCTCGGCCAGTCGCGCTCCACCATCGACCTGCGCAAGACCATTCTTGGCGGCGGGATACTCTTCGTCTCCACCGCGCAGGGGAGTGTGGGCAGGGACGTGGCGGCCCTCGTCGGCGCGTCGCTCCTGAACCTCGTGGACGCCGTGATCCGCGAGCAGGGCGACGTGCCGCCTGAGAAACGACGAGGAGCTCTGGTGGTAGTCGATGAGATGCAGTCGATGCCGGGCGTGGACTACGAGTCGATGCTCAGCGAGCTCGGCAAGTTCGGCGCGTCGTTCATCCTGGCCACCCAGAGCCTCGCAAAGCTCGACGACCTGTCCCCCACGATGCGGGACACGATCCTCGCGAACGTCGGGTGCCTCGCCGTGTTCCAGGTGGCCGCATCCGACGCCCGGCACCTTGTCTGGGAGCTCGGCAAGGAGCGCGTGACCGAGGACGACGTGACGTCGCTTCCGGTGCACCAGTGCTACGTGCGGGCGACGGTGGGAACGGAGCGGATGCCCGCCTTCTCCATGACCGTCAGAAGACCCGACCCCGGCAATCCCTATACGGCGGAGCTCATCCGCCGGATCGCCGCCGAGTACACCCCCGATTCAGAGGACGACGAGGAGCGCAGGAAGCGCGTCCAGAGGTTCAAGGACGGCATGAAGGCCCTGAGGGACGCCGAGGCCGCGCCCGAGAAGGAGGAGAGCGCCGCCGAACAACCTTCGGGATCCGGAAACAAGAGGCGTCGCTCGAAGTGGGATAAAGCAGTTGAGAACGACGACCGAGACGCAGAGAACGGGGAGAGCGCCGAATGAAGCCAGATGGATGCCTATACGAAACACTTCGCCTCTTGGCGTCAATGCCCTTCCTCGATCGTCTGGAGATGGCCGCCGTTTCGGGGTGGTCGCGTGCGGCTGTCTACGAGGCCGTGAGGGAGTTGGAGGACGAGGGGCTCGCGGCCCCTGTCCCTCACGCGACCGACTTCACCCCGCTCACCGCGCGGTACCATCTCACCGCGGAAGGAGTGCGCCGCCTCGCGAGAGAGGGGGCAGTGTCCCTCGACGACCTGCTGCGCTTCCGTCCCGTCTCCCTCCAGTGGCGGGCCGTCATGCTCAAGCGCCTCGACGCCGTCGCGATGGCCTACCGGCTCGCCTCGGCGGTCTCCGAGGTTGCCCACCTCACGTGGTTCCAATGGTACCGGGCCCTGCCCTTGGACGCCGCCATTGAACTCTCCGACGGGAGGACCGTCGCCGTCGCGAGGTGGGGCCGCACCCAGGACAGGACGGCATTCTCGAAGCGGATGCGGAGGGTCTTGGAAGGACCGTTTCCGGGTGGAGTCCTCATGATCGTGTCCGACGACGTGCGGCTCAGGCACGCGCGCAGGCTGCTCTCCGGCGCTCCCGTTCCCGTCTTCCTGGCCGTGGAAAGCGACGCGGCAGCCGCAGGCCCGGACGACTCGATATGGAGTCTCCTCGCATCCGGCGAGGCCGTCGACCTTCGGACGGCTATTCAAAAGATACGTCCGGGCTCCGATCTCCCGGAGGAGCCGCCGCTCTCGCGGGTCTCGCTCCCCTGGGACATGCCCACGGGCGGTCCGGGAGACGACCTGCCCGACCATGCCCTGCCCGCCATCCTCAAGTCGGCGGAGAAAAGAGCGCTCGACCTGCTCTCGGACTGGCCCTGGATCACCTTGAAGAATCTAGCAGACCTGCTGAACGTATCGGAGTCGAGGGCCTCTCAGGTGGTGAGCGGACTCGAAGATTTTCGAGTGGTGGCGCGTCTCGCTTCGGGGAGCCGCGCCCGGCTGGTTCTCACCGACCGGGGACTTGCCGTCCTTGCACACAGGGACCGCGCCTCCCTCGCAATCGCCAAGAAACGCTGGAGCCTCGAGCCGAGCGACCTGGACGCCCCACTTGACTGGAGAAACCTCTCAGGTTCGAGGAGCAAGCAGCTGCTCAGGAACGTCGAGCACACCGGCGGCGTCCACGCCTTCATCGCCGCCCTCGCGGAGCAGTCCCGAGCACTGGAATGGGAGATCGCGCAGCTCGACCCGCCTCACCGCGCTTCAAGGTATTTTCGTCATGAAGGCAGCCTGCGATCCGTCCAGCCCGACGCCTTCGGCGTCCTCCGAAGGGGCCGCGCCGTCTGCCCGTTCTTCCTGGAGTCGGAACGCCGCGCCGTGCGACCGGCAACCATGGAGTCACGCATCGCCCCTTACCTGCGCTACTACTCTACACGTCGGCCCGCCGACGATCACGGCCAGAGGCCCGCCGTCCTCGTCGTCTTCCACGACGACCTCGCTGCTACGCGCTTCCTCCGCGTGGCGCGGGAGGAGACGGACAGGACGGGCGTCACGCTCCCCCTTTGGGTCTCCCACCGAGGACTCATGGAGAGGGCCGGGCCGCTAGGACCCGCATGGCTCACGCCCGACGAATACGAACCCACCCACGCCGCGCCCGCGCGCCCGTAGAGAGGTCTTTTGAGACATGTCGCATCACGAATCACACGAAACATGCGAAACACACGGAATCGACAGGTCAAGAAACTCGCGGAGACCCCGGCGACGGGCAATAGTCCGCCTCGATGCGCGAGCCCTCTGGGACAGACTCGACACGCTGAACCGCTCCCAGAGATGGCTCGCCCGAAAGATCGGCGTCAGCCCGGGATACCTTTCCATGCTGATTGGGGAGGGTCGGGCTCCCTCGGGACGCATCCGCAGGCGGATGCAGAGGGCGCTCGGAGTCGAGGACTTCGGCGAGCTGTTCACCCTGGAGGAGTGCAATGACGAGTAACGAACCCACCCTGAACGACGGCCGTACGAACGGACTCGCCATACGAGGCCGCCCGGCTCCGTACCTGAGCGCGGTCCTGCCCGACGACTTCGGACGCCGCGTCGAGATGCTCAAGGAGGCCACCGGCCTTACCTGGACAGGCTTCGCCCAGGTGCTCGGAGTCGACCGCAGGCAGGTGCTCAGATGGCGCAAGGGCACCGAGCCCAGCGGGGGAGCCATGCGCGCCCTCTTCCAGCTCGCGAGCTGGATCGACGGTGGATCCGACATTCTCGGAGACAACGGACTCCAGATGGCCCTCTGGAGGGACTAGAACCATGCCCCGTCAACGACATACCTAGCCGAGGGTCAGTGCCGCCTTCCCCGACGACTTTCCGCGGTGCCTTGAGCGATTCATGGAGGCTGCCGGACTGTCGGCGAGCGAACTGGCACGCCGGTTGGGAGTCAGTACGAACACCGTCAAGCGGTGGAGGAACGGGGTTCGTCCCACCTCCGAGCATCTCATAGCGCTTAAGGAGTTCGCGGACAGTCTCAACCTTGGGCACATGTTGCCCCTGGCGAGGGATCGGCGTCCCAGGCTCCCGGGCTTCTGAGGAGTAGAGGGCTTCCTCTAGTCCCTCGCAGGTGAATATGACGATTGCATACCGCTCGCACTGAAGGACTTCGGACCGGGTTCCCATCGAAGCCCGCCGTTCCGAAAAAGTGCGACCAGGGACGGCTCCCGAAGAAAAATCGACAGGGTGAGCGTAGGAGCCCCGTGCGCTCTGCGCTCAGGGCGCGGAATACCAAGAACGGTGATACATGAAGGACGCGAACAACCGAAACAAGCGAAGAAACTATCGAGCCGACTCCCATGAGTTGAAGCTGGCGGGTATCGACTACAACATCGGCCCAGACGCCGAGGACAGGCTCCGGCGGATATTCACCATCCTCCTCAGACACGCCGCAAGGGACAGGCAGGCCACGACGAAGAAGGACGCTCACATCGACGCTGTGAATTGCAAAAATCATGCCGGGGAGGAAGCCTGATGCAGTCCGGCCCGACCTTGACCGTCGTCAGTCTCGGCGGAGGAGTGCAGTTCCCCGATCGGAGTCGAGGACAGGTCTCGACTACGGCCCTCATGCTAGGAGAGTGCCTGCCCCCGACTGGATCGGGGGGTGCCTTCGGTAGTACCAGACTGCGCAATCTTCGCCGACACCCACTGGGAGCCGCCTACCGTCTACGAATATATCGAGTGGCTCAAGGATCAGCTTCGATTCCCCGTCTACGTCGTGGACAACAGCCTGCCCCGTGCTCGACACGGGGGAATGAGCCTCCGAGAGGACGTGAAGGCCCTAACCAACCACTCCGGCTCCCGGAGCTACATGGACATTCCCGTCTTCCTGAAGGGACGCGACGGGGAGAGCAACGGCATTGGACGGCGGCAGTGCGCTGCTAACTACAAGGTCATGCCAATCCACCGAAAGATACGCGAGTTGCTGAGACTGAGGAAAGGTCAACGTGTCCCGTCCGCTACTACCGCCGAGCTGTGGCTTGGCATCTCCACCGACGAGGCCGCACGAATGAAGGACTCCCGCGATCCTTGGGTAGGGAATCGCTATCCGCTGATCCAGGCCGGGATGTCCAGACGGGACTGCATCGACTGGTGGTCGGCTCGCTATGCCCGTCCGCTAGAACGCTCGGCATGCGCCCCCTGTCCCTTCCAGTCTCGACAGCGGTGAGTCGAGACGACGCGCCGCTGGTCGGAACTGTTCGCCTAGGCGGTGGAGATCGACGTGAGGATGCGGGTCGGACTGGCCTTCGCCAAGGAGCCGTACCTGCATTCGCTGCGGAGGCCTCTGGACGAGGCCGTCGCGCTTGACGAGACGAAGCTCGGAGATGAAGAGCAGGCGGACGGGTTCGGAAACGAGTGCGAGGGGCAATGTGGGGTGGAATTCAACGGAGGATCCATGACAGGAGTGTCACCACTCAGCGGGTTTGGTGGCTACGCCTGCCTCGTCCCTCAGCGCGTCGAGAAGCAAGCTCCACCCGTTCGTAATTTGGAATTGAGAAGAGGAGTTGAGAATGAACGTGAATGACAGATTGCTGCGACGTAGACAAGTTGAGGACATCACCGGTCTAAGCCGCTCTTCGATCTACCGCTTGATGAGGAACGGAGAATTCCCGGTACCCGTGAGGGTCGGGCCCGCCGCCGTCAGGTGGAAGGCAAGCGAGATTACGAGATGGGTGGAGTCGAGGCCGTTGGCCACGGGTGAGTTCGACTCGGCCAACTCGAACAAGACATTGCCGAGATAACCGGAACTCTAGGATCGAGTCTCATGCTTCCGCTCGTTGTACGGGCCCGAGTCGTACCCCCGAACCCCACGCGGCTTTGGTGGATTCCTCGACCTGTCGCCTTCGGCGAAAACCGAGATTTGGTCACCGCTGCGCACTTTGCCGAGTTCCCACTATCCGACTCAAGGTGATATGTCGTCGGCTTCGGTTCGCCTGCAGCCCGCTACGTAGTAATGTGGGGTTTTGAAATTGTAGGCGACTTATCACCCTTAGAATGACTCGAGAACGATGGAGATCAGTTGTAGTGCGAATCCGGTGCACAAGGTGAACCACCCCCCCATACCGCTAAACTTGAAAGTGTATCTCGTGACCCTATGAACATGAAAACCACTCCCGAAAGGTTGAAGGCGAGTCTAACTTTTTCGAGTTGGGCGAAGATGGTCAACATGGGTTGTCTTCCTAGGTCGGGTGTTATATTCGCCTTACCGCCACCTGAAGACTCCTCTGCCGAATTGCTTCTGTCATTGGCCCCCACCATGGTATAGCACAGTGGGATCGCCACAGGAGACGGCAACCCGATTGTACCACCTACGAGTCGGTTGACACGTTTCCCACTTCTCCTGAAACATTCCTCCCGTCACATGAAGCTTACGCATGTCTCCCGGAGGCTAATGCTTGGAATTTCTCGCTACCACCCCTTGGACGCTCTACGTGACGGTGAGCAATCTCAAAGCCGCCGGGAGGCTCCCCGATGCGAAATGTCACGTTCTGGCTTTCTGTCATTGGTTCATACACCATCGCTCTCATTCGCTTCTGCCTGACTTGCAAATAGTCTTAGTTATACATTTCCTTTTTCTGTATACATCAGATAGGTGAACCGAACCAAAACAGAGTACTTCGCCATACGATCACTATAACTAAGAGAGATGCATCTGGCGTAAGCAAAGGCGTCAGGAAGGAGGCGAAACATGGAGCGATTGGATGAAGTTAATCGTAGGTTCTGTTGCATCATAGGGCTTACGTCCAGTATAGATAAGACCATATGGAACCGAAGGGGGTATCAGCCCCCTGTGTGCAGGCTGACGGCGGAGGTCTAACTCCTGAGGCTAGGGAATATAGACGGGGAACGGGCAAAGCTACAGTGGGGCTGGCTGCGCCATTTTCTTTGTGCAGACTTTATAGCCTTGCCACGCAACAGGCACCCTACTCTGAATCCTTTTTGTATTACGGCTGACGTAAACTATTAGCGTATCCGAGCCGTCGAGGTGCGCAATTCCAACAGTAGTGAACCAGGGATATCCTTCTAGGGACTCCTGTAGCGAAAGCGCTGCTTGCTTTGTTTTGAGGTTCATAGTCCGTGGTTGCTAACAAGACTCAGCGACAGTTGCCGCAGTATCGTGTTGATTGGGGCGATTATGCCTCTATCACCTTTGGGGCTTGCCGCAAAAAGTAGACCTACGGAGTATCTTTCGTCCTCTGTGACCACGAGACTACCAGAGTCACCTGGTAGAGCAAATGCTTCTCCTCGGTCCCCTACAACAGTCCAAACATCCTCAAACCATACGGTGGCTGTGAATCCTTGAGTCCTGTAGGGGACACGTGACAAAAGAGATACTGATTCAACGGTTCCTGATGTTATTTCAGTCGTGCGACCCACCTTCTTCACCCGCATTCCAGCCATAGGGTCAATCGTGTTGTGCGGAGTGTCATATCCGCCATAGCTAGGCCCTTGCCAAGAAGTCACTCCGCTGCGATCTAACACTTCAGCTATTGCGGCGTCCGACCGAACTTTTGGGACTAAGTCGGGTGTTCCGGTACGCAACTCAACGATGCGTTCATGGCGACATATTTCTCTAGGCGAGGGCAATCGTGGTGTAGAGTCAACAGCACTAGGAGCTAGAATAGGTTGTCCAACTGGAACTTGATTACATCCCGCGAAAACATGGTTGTTAGATAGTGCCAAGAGTCGGCTCTCGTGAAGAACTAGGGCACCAAAAGTTCCCGCGTAGTTTGCGTTAGCGGGAGCACACGAGCTACCACAGGCAATTCGTCCGTTTCTTTGATAGACTTTCCCGCCCATGCTAGCGGAGCTTATAGCCTCTGGGCGCACCACAAGGTTCCCTAGACTGGCAACATTGACCTCTATGCCGTCAATCGGGCGTGAAATCCTATTTAGGCTTCTCTTGTCGCCTCGCGAAACGTAGATGTGAACAGAGTCTCCGTCCTCCTTTTCCGCATACCCAACCGACTGAACCGCAAGGCCAGCAAACCCTCTTTCTTGCAGCGGATATGATTGTGGCGTTGATGATATAGATATAGGTGCTAGTGAGCGAAACGCTCTACTAGCAATAGCTGCTTCTCCTGAGCCGTAGTTTCCGTTTATAAGAAACTCTCTGGTTAGGACCGCTGCTAGTTCTCTAGCGTCATGATTCATGGGCCCCGGTGAACCAGGCACTGCGGGTCAATGCCTAGCTCTCCCTTCCTGCGTTGTGTTCGACTCTTATACCACACTCACAGTTGATACGCTACGCCAAGAAGGATCCTCCCTTGGGGCTGGCTACACTTCTCCGTGCCAGCGTTGCCATACTGAACTCCATCCAGTTAGTATAGCCTTCGCAGTTACCATTTCCCTACACGGGGAGCCTGTTGTCAGATACCACCAGTTCCTCAGGGTGCGACCTCGCGCCACGAATGGCCGCGTGTGGGATGGAAGCGGTAACTGCAATTGTACAGGGTTACAGGAGGGGTCACTGGAAGTCACTCCTCATGACTAGGAATGGGACAAAGCACGACGACGGGAGACCGTGTACGCTCTAGGACGATGTGGTGCAGGCGTTCGATCGTCAATTTGCAGCTCACGATCCACTCAAGATCCTATTGCGTATCGTCAAGGCCTGCCTCAATTGCTGGTGTCGTATCGATGGATGAGTGCACCCGGTAGAACATGACCATCGCTATATGAACAGACATCGGTGTAGGATCGGGGGAATCCATATCGCATACACCTCGTTTCATCAATATGATAGCACACACGTCCTAGTCATTGGTTCAGGAGGTCAATATGAAGGAAAACATGGTTATCTAATACACAGTCACCTCATAGACACCCGGCAACCCGTCTGAGTCCTTAAACAGCAGATCAACACGCACGCGTCACAAGGGTATGAGGTCGTCGAGTTCACATACAGCTACGATAAGGAAGAACGCAATTAGTTGCTAATAGTCAAGTGCATCGTAAACATGGAACGAAGGGTGTCTAGGGAGCCTCGTCATGGTGACTGTGTCCGCATCAACGACCGTACTCAAAAGAGATCTATCAGAGGTAGGAAGGGACTCATTGAATACGCCTACCCTGTCCTAGGTGTTCGTTTAAACGGTGAGGACGATATCTGCGAAGTTCTTGGGAGTAGTGCTGACAAAATCGCTTAGGTTTCAATCATGGGGCAGGACGGGTTGCTGCTTCAACTCATCATGAAGGGTATTCCGAACTACCCCACCCACACGAGGAGTCAAATACATGATAGGCGCGACAATCACAGGAACCATTTTGGGAGGGATCCTGGGCATCGTTGCGTGGTGGGTCAGGTCTGAGCTCGGATGGGCTGATTTCTGGAATCTCATCGGGCACGTCATTATTCTTGGGGCAATCTGCGGGTACATCGCCTATTATCTCTGGCAACGGTACTTCCTGTAATTTCAAAACCATACACAACCATGATGTAACTGTTGCGAAGGAGCATTCATGACCACTCCTGACGAGTTTGACCAGCAACGAGAGGACAAGAAGCTACAAGACGCGCTCGATTTTCTGGAAGGCCAGCTAACAGTCCAACGATTGATGATTGTCGTGCTCATAGACGCTGTGACCAAAGGAAACAGACATATTGTTGGGGAAAAGCTGCTTGAAGCAGTTGACGCAGTAAAACCCCGTAGCGAAGAACTCCCCCCTGGCAACAGAAGATCGGAGTTTCTCAAGGGGATGGGTTGGATGGTTGAAGCACTTCAGCGAGATTTAGCCAAGTAATCGCTGGCCCGAACCATTGGTCAACGTCCACCGCCTGTCAAAATTGTGGCACCGTTCTCTTGTGTGTCCCAGTTCAGCAATCAATTTTGCCGTAGTAGCTCCCTGGCTTACCAACACGTGCGCGGGGAGCCTTGCGTTACTACTCGTAAAATGTACGTAATCTCTTGAGCCCAAGACATGGGGCGGAGGCCCAGACGTCAACGATAACGAATCTTCGAAGTGCCGCGAAGATGAAAGAGAGGACGCTATGAAGGTGTAGATTCCGAGTAAGATACTCTTCACTGCCCGAACGTTGGACCAAGTGACCTACCTAACCGAAGAACCCACCGCCGATGAAGTCGTCAAAGCCTCCGGTTACAAAGGCTAACTGTTTGCGCTCAACCCTGAATGAGAAAGGCCGCTGCACTTGAGTACAGTGGCCCTTTTGTTCGCGCCCTCGTAGCTCAACAGATAGAGCGCACCCTTACCACAGGCAAGGTTACGGGTTCCGTGGTGCGCCGTATTCAGTCTAAACCGGGAGGTCGTCACCGCCGGGGAATTTGGCAAGTTCCCTCCATCCGGCTTAGGTCGAAGCGTCGTCGGCTCCTGTTCCCTGACAGCCCGCTATGTAGTCCGCCCACAGCTGCATCAACGTGCGGCGGCGCTTGAAGAGATCGGACCTGGCATAGGCCTGTTCAGTCGAATTGCCCAGGGTATGCGCAAGTGCCGCCTCGGAGACGGCCCAAGGTGTCTCCGTTTGCTCCAGCGTCCAGTTCTTGAAGCTGCTGCGGAACCCATGAACGGTCGCTCGCTCCGCCAGGCCGGTTGAACGAAGTATCTTCGTTAGCGTCATGTCCGACATCGGCACGCCCGGCTTCAGCGGTGACGGGAACACCAAGCCGGACTCATCGCACAGGGTGCTCGCCGCGGCTAGCACATCAAGGGCCTGACTGCTCAGAGGCACCCGTTGCTCAACGCCTGCCTTCATTCGCTCGGACGGAATCCGCCACACTTGCCCCACCTCGTCGACTTCGTCCCACGTTGCTCCCCTAGCTTCGCCGGAGCGCGCAGCCGTTAGAACCAGAAAACGGAAACACAGCTTGGCTGCTGCCGAAGCTGGCGACGCCTCGACGGTTTCGAGCGCCGACCCGACTTCCTGATAGGGTAGCGACCTGAAATGCGCTCTCACCTTCGGCATAGGCGGAAGCGCGCCGTCGATGACTTCACCCGCCGGGTTGCTCTCCGTGAAGCCGTGCGCCATCGCCCATCGGAAGACAGTCCGCATCCGCTGACGTACCCTTCGAGCGGTCTCCGGGTGCGTCGTCCATATCGGTGTAAGAACTCGCAGCACGTCGGCACGGCCTATGCGATCGATGGGCATGCCGCCCAGTATCGGCATTGCGTGTCGCTCAAGACTCCCCATCCAGCCTGCGGCGTGCTTGCCATACGCCAACGTGGTCTGTTCGCCTCATGGACGGTATGGGCGGCTTCCTTGAACGTCGGCATCGCAGGCCTGCGACTGTCGGCCAGTGGATCGCGACCGCCCGCGACGGCCGTCCGATTGGCAGCCGCCTTCTCTCGCGCTTGAGCCAGGCTTACCGAAGGAAATCCTCCCAGTCCGATATCCCGACGGCGCCCGTCGATGGTGATGCGATGCACCCATGACTTGCGCCTAGCCTTGCTGATGAATAGGTGTAGACCCCCACCATCAGAGTATCGTCCCGGTTCCTTGAGGGCCCTAACCCGCGTCGCCGATAGTGTCATGTATCCGCTCCATGATGAAATGTTACCACGTAGATTACCACACTTCGGACGGGATACTGGAGGAACGCGAGGCACAGTTTGAGTGCCACTCAAGGCTTCAATAGCTACGGACAAGGGACAATCTGGAACAGATTGAGCCGATGAGGGAGGGGTAAGTGGCGGAGAGTGTGGGATTCGAACCCACGGTACCCTTGCGGGCACACACGATTTCCAGTCGTGCCCATTCGTCCACTCTGGCAACTCTCCGCGACGAACCGAACGGGAGCAGAAGGTCTAGCAGTCCGTTCGTGGCGGCGTCTTGAGCAAGTGGCGGAGAGAGTGGGATTCGAACCCACGATGAGGTTGCCCCCATACCGGTTTTCGAGACCGGCGCATTCGTCCGCTCTGCCATCTCTCCACGACGCTTACAGGTGCAATTATAGCATAGACTACTTGGGATCCTCGGCCATGAGGGCGAGGGTGTTGCCGTCGAGGTCGGTGAAGAAAGACATCCAGAGGTCGTAGGTGTCGGTGCTGTGAATGACGCGGGGCTCCCCGATGAATCGGACGCCGCGGGACTTTAGCACTTGGGTCGCCCGTGGAACGTCGGGGACGGTGAAGTAGAGGGCGAAGCCGTGCGCTATCCGGCGTGGGTGAATTTCTTCAGCCTGAACCTCTGAGAAGGGGAAAACGACGTTGCTGTCACCCCTTGGTTTTTCGCCGTGTTCGGGTACGGTCAGCATGAGGCGAACGCCGTCGCAGTCAAAGAATGACATGCTCGGTGGAGCGCCGAATAGAAACCTCAGCCCAAGCATGTCGCGGTAGAACTCGGTCGCGCTGTCGATGTCCGACACGCTGATGGCGATTTGGCCTATCGTGCCCAGGGTGAGCTTGCCGGAATCTGCAGTCATCGAGGCACCTCGCGTTATGGGGTTGGAGTCGTTTGCGTTACCGACTTGTCGACGGGGCTGCAGCCTTTATTGCCCACTCGCGACCGGTGAGCCGCTTCGGGTGCGTTTGCCGTTCAGCCGCGCCAATCGGCAACGCTGGTTCTCCCCTGCCCTGAACGCGTCTCCGACAGTAGTAGCTCCTCGTTTGGGAGCCTACGTGGAAGCCGCAGCCTCGACGAGACCCGCCTCGAGTCGCTCCACTGCCGTGTCGATCTCGGACTGGGAGACGGTGAGGGGCGGCATGATGCGGATGAGCTGCGGGCGCGTGAAGTTCAGCAGCAGTCCACGAGCGTTGCACGCCGTCAGCGTCGCGGCGGCCATTTCCCTGTCGAACTCTACGGCGTTCAGCAGGCCCATGCCGCGCACGTCGGTGATGAAGTCATGCCTGTCCATGAGCTCACCCAGAGCCGCGCGCATGTACTCGCCCATCTTTGCCGCGTGGGAGGGGATGTCGTTGTCGATAATGTACTTTGTCGAGGCGTAGGCGGCGGCGGTGGTCAGGACGTTTCCGCCAAACGTCGAGCCGTGGTCTCCGGGAACGAGGGCGATGGCGTCGTCCTTGAGCATAAACGCGCCAACGGGCACACCTCCGCCGAGGCCCTTGGCCAAGGTCATCACGTCCGGCTCAACGCCAAACGCCTCGTATCCGAACAGCGTTCCAAGACGGCCAAATCCGGTCTGGACCTCGTCGAATATGAGAAGGAGTCCGTTGTCGTCGCACCACTGCCGGACGCCTTGAAGGTACTCTTGCGTAGGAATGTTGACGCCGCCCTCGCCCTGCACGGGCTCCATCATCACGGCTGCGGTGTTCTTGTCCGTGGCGACCATGATGGCTTCCAGATCGCCGAATTCGACGTTCACAAAGCCCTGGGGAACGGGTGCGAAGTCGTCAATGGGTTTGTCGCCTGCTGCCATGGTATTGAGCGTCCTACCATGGAAGGCGTGGGAGACGGTGATGATTTCCGAAGCGCCGTTTCGGTTCTGAAGGCCCCACTTGCGGGCGTTCTTGATGGCGCCCTCATTGGCCTCCGCGCCGCTGTTGGCAAAGAAGACCTTGTCGAGACAGCTGTTTTCGACGAGGAGCTCGGCGAGTTTGAGCTGCGGGACTGTGTAGAACTGGTTGGAGGTCTGGATGAGGGTACTCGCCTGATCGGCAATGGCCTGCGCCAGAACGGGGTTGGCGTGACCGATGTTCGCGACGGCCCAGCCCGATGTGAAGTCGAGGTACTCCCTGCCCTCGTCGTCCCAGACCTTCGTGCCCTCGCCTCGCACGAGGACAATGGGCTGGCGGTTGACGACGTGCAGATAGTATTTGCTTTCGATTTCCTTCCAGTCGGTCATCTTACTGATCTCCCTGAGTTAGTCGCTCCAGCGCGTCTTCCAGATTTCTGATACCTTCCTTCAGTTGCTCTATGGCTCTGTCGATCTCCTCGACTGCCGAACTCGGCAAGTCGGGAGTCGTGATTGACGGCGACTCGTCGGTTGCGGTTGCCTGCCTAGTCTCACCTATCAGCGCGTTAACCGCCTCCTCCACGGATCCTCTCATCACGACTGTGGTGCCGGTCGCAAGAATCACTTGTTTTAGCTCTGGAAATTCTATGCCTTCGGCTCGGAGATAGATGGGCTCGGCATAGAGAAGGCTGAATTGGTCGCCGAACGCCATCGGGAGCACGAGGAGGTTGCCCCTTATGCACTCGGAGCCTTCCTGGCACCTGAGGGTGAACCACTCCGATATCGTCGGGTCGTTGTCGATCTTGGCCTCGATCTGCTCTGGGCTATCGAGCTGGCGGTCCTTCGGGAAGTCGAAAGCGACGAGTTCACCGTAGTTGGGCGCATCATTTCGCGCCGCTATCCAACCCGCGAGGATCGGAGGGGCGTTCCTGGTGTATGGAGTCAACAGTACGAATTCGGCCCTGTCTTCCCCTGGGAGCTTCATGATTGCACGGTACGGCTCGACCGGCTGAAGCTGCGTGGCTCCCTGTCCGAATTTCTCGGTAGCTATGTTCCATATGTCTTCGAGGTTATAGAAGTCGCGCGGGTCGAGCATATGGTAGCGCAGGTACTTTTCGGCTTGGACGGAGAAGATGTCGAGCGGGTACCTAATGTGGCTCTTGAGCGAGTCTGGCATGTCCTCGAAAGGTACGAAGAGCTGGGGGAACATTGATTGATAGGCCTGAACGAGTGGATCGGAGGCATCGACGACGTAGAAGGTTGGAGTCCCGTCGTAGGCGTCGATCGTTACTTTGACGCTGTTACGCATATAGTTGAACCCCCGCGAGGAGCCCACTGTGTCACTAACCGGATCCGAGTACGGATAGTGGTCGGAAATGGTGTAAGCGTCTTGTATCCAGAACAGGCGGCCTTCAGCAGCAACGATGTACGGGTCATCGTCGAGACGAAGGAAAGGGGCGATGGTTGAGACGCGCTCAGCGATCTGCCGACGGTATTGTATCCGGCTATTGTTGTTGATCTCCCCGCTGATGAACAGGTTGAGATCTCCGAATTGCCAGGCGAAAGCCAGACGGTTGAGGAATGAGCCGACGCTGATCCCTCCCCTCCCGTCGTAGCGATTGTTGCGGACGTCCTGGCTGCCCTCAGCCTGGTAATCGAGTTCCTCGGTGTTCGTATTTACGACAACGTACTCCGTCGTCAGCTCGCCGTAGTAGATGCGGGGGTTTTCGATCACGGTCTCGGGAGCCGTGGACTGGTCTTCGGCCTGAATGGCGATGACGCCGTCGGCGGGAATGTCCTTGGCGAAGAACTCCGGCCTCCCCTCGGAAGTGAACTCGGTAACGGGGCTCATCGCGATTCCGAATCCGTGGGTGTAGCGAAGGCGCCGGTTTACCCACGTCTGAGCCTCGGGTTCCAGATCGTCGGGGCTAATCTCTCGTGCGGCGACCATCACCTGCCGGTAGTGGCCGTTGACGGTATAACGGTCTACGTCCGCCACGTTAAAGTCGTAGTAGAGGCGAATCTTCTGAATCTGCTTGTAGACGTCCGACACAGGGCCATTGTCCCAGAGGCGGATGTTATCGACGGTGACTGCGTTGGCATCCAGGACCTCCGGGGCGAGATTCGAGACTGCGGGATACGACTGCGTGCTTATTTCATCGAGTCCGAAGGCCTTGCGGGTGAGGTTGATGTTGCGCTCGATGTACTCGGACTCGCGAGTGAACTCGTTAGGGTTGACGGCAAACCGCTGGAGCGCGTTCGGCCACCCTACCGTGAGAACGAGGGACATGAGTATCCAGAGGGCGACGGCGCCGACCATGACCCTGATGCCACGCTGGTAGGCGTTGACGATCATCAGTACCCCGCCGACGGACGCAATGATGGTCATAATGAGGAGCGCGGGCATTCGAGCATTCACGTCGGCATAAGCTGCGCCGTAGACCACGCCGTTTTCTGACAGGACGAGTTCCCAACGGTCGATCCAGTGTCCCGCGGCCAAGGTGAACATTAGTATCGCGGCGATGATGGAGATATGGACCTTTAGCGGTCCAGTGAAGAGAAAGCCCACGCCGCGCAGGTTGAAGTTGATGAAATATACGAGCAGGGTTAGTAGGCCGATCGTAACGGTTGCAGTAAAGAACCAACTGCGAACAGTATCCATTAGGGGCAACGTGAAGATATAGAAGCCGACGTCCCGGCCGAAGACCGGCTCCGTAACTCCGAACGACACGGCGTTTTCAAACTTGAGGAAGAGGTCCCACTTGGACGCTGCGATTGCGCCGAAGATGATTGCGACGACAATGACGGCTACGATGCTGCCCCACTTGAAGAGGCTCTTCAGGAAACGCTGCGTCTGAGCCTCCAACGGCATTTCCACCGGTCCTTGCGCCAATCGATGTGCGAAGTAGATGCTCAGGCCGCCGAGCAGCCCTATGATTGCGCCGCCGCCGAGAAAGAGGACCAGGCGAGTAATCAGAACAGTGCGGAATACTCCAAGGAAGCCAACGGCATCGAACCAAAGGTAGTCGGTATAGATCGTGCGCCCGAAGTTGAGAGCCGCGTATCCCGCGACCAGCGCGACGATTATTGAACCCCACTTGATCCGGTTCCGCAGCTCCGGGGTAATGAAGTTGCTCAGATCAAACGGCAGGTTTGACTCAGATGGGAATTCGTAGGCCATGGGTTCCTTTTCTGCTTCGGACAGTCTTGTGTGGCAAAATGGGGCATTGGAAAGGTATCAGAGGGCAACTCCGTCTTCAACCAACCCTTTGATACACGCTAGGACGGTTAGCCGACTCGCGTACCCACCGCTTCTCCTTCTAGGAAGCTCCTCAGGGCGTGCGGTTTCCGTCCGTCAATGATCCGCGTCGTGCGTCCTTCGCCAACGTTCCTGAGACAGGCGCCAATCTTCGGGATCATTCCTCCGGCGATGACATTGGACTGCATCAGGGATCTTGCCTGACGCTCCGTGATCCTGGGAATTAGCCGGCGCGAGGAGTCCAGAACACCCTCGACGTCGGTCATGAACACCAGCTTCTGAACACCGAGTGCTGCCGCGATTTCCCCGGCTGCAGTGTCGGCGTTTACGTTCAAGAGAGTCGATTCGCCTTCACTGAGTCGGATGGCTACAGGCGCGATGACCGGTATGTAACCCGCCTCAACGGCGACTTCGATAGGCTCGGTGTTTACCTTGGTGACTTTACCTACGTATCCCAGATCGGGGTCGAGTACATCTGCCTGCAGGATTCCGCCGTCCACGCCTGATAGGCCGACGGCCTTCCCACCAAGCGAAAGCACGCTGGAGATAAGCTGCTTGTTAACGAGCCCGGTGAGGACCGCAACAACGATATCGAGGCTTGGCTCATCCGTAAATCGCAGACCCTTTACGAAGCGGGTCCGAACGCCTTGCTTGTCCATCCAGTCCGTGACGGTCTTGCCTCCACCGTGCACGACGACGGGCTGAATGCCCTCCCGCTGGAAGGCAATGAGGTCCTCGATCGTGGTGTCGTGACTCCCAAGAGTGCTGCCACCTATTTTAACTACGATCGTCCCATGATAAGAACTCTCCGTTTGGCCGGTATTGAAGGCTGAGCGGGACTCACCGTCCCCGACGAATTCTGGCCGTGATAGCATTCTATTGCGGTATGGTTGGCGACTCATTCTGCGCGACTTGCAATAAGGGCGCCAGCATTGAAGATATCATATGGATGAGAGCAGTGTCGCTTACGACTTAGGGTCTCTTAGCGACGCATTAGGAGATCTTCGTCCTCGCCTCGAGCGCGGTCCCGAGCACGGGTGTACCAGTCGCCTTCATCATCTTCATCGTCGTCGTCTTCCGTGCCGTATCCCAAGTCACGGCCAAGGTTTGGCCTACCAAGGGTCTGGGCGGTCTTCGTGAAGAACTCTTCGCGGCTCGCCTCAGTGGGGGCCACCTTGATCGTGCCCCATAGTGCGATGAAGAAGGATGAAATTATGCCGAGGGAAACTCCAACGGCGAGACCACCTATGGCCGCCGGTGAGTTCGAGAGTTGCTCGCTACCCAGAACAAAGTGCAGCACCAGTCCCACGCCTAGCCCGGCAAACATCAGGATGATGCCTAGTAGGGTAGCGAAGACAACCCACATGAAGATGAAGTGGATGATGTAGTTACCGACGTCTCGCAGGAACAGCGTCACTGTCATGCCTCCATTGCTTCAAGCGCTATTTCGCCCAAGAGGCGACCACCGCTACGTACTGTAGGCCGAGTTTTCGATTACATATCCTTCGGTGAGATCGCATCCCCACGCCGTCGCAGAGCCCTCGCCGGAACCTACTCGAACCCTGATTCTCACTTCTTCCTCGCTCATGGAACTGACTACGGCGTCCTTCAAGTAGGCAATGCTCATGCCTTCATGGACGATATGGATCTCGTTGACAAAAACGTCCACGTTGGACTCCTCGAATTCTATACCGCTGTTTCCCAGCGCCATCATGACGCGGCCCCAATTCGGGTCACGTCCATAGATCATCGCCTTTACGAGGAGCGAGGAGACAATCTTTCGAGCTGCGAGCCGGGCCTCGTGCAATGAATCGGCGCCCTCGACTGTCACCTCGACGAGGTGTGTGGCGCCCTCCCCGTCTCGAGCCATCTCCTTGGCTAACTCGACACAGACATAGGTCAACGCTTCTTGAAAGTCGTCTCCTGCGGGAGTGCCGCCGGTTATTTCATCTCCACCGGCCCTGCCGTTTGCCAGGACGATAAGGGTATCGTTGGTGCTCTGATCGCCGTCCACGTCGATCATGTTGAAGGACGTGTCGGCTGCACTCTTGAGGCACTGTTGCAGAAAGGACGGCTCAACCGCTGCATCGGTGGTGACAAACGAAAGCATGGTCGCCATGTTGGGATGGATCATGCCCGATCCCTTTGCGCACCCGCCGATGACGATCTCGCGTCCATCGATCTGGGTCGAGACGGCTACTTCCTTGGGATGGGTGTCGGTCGTCATTATGGAACGGGCGAAACGGTTTCCGCCGTCATCGCTGAGAGCGATGTTGCCGAGGTTCTGCCTCACGAGTGCCATGGGGAGTTCGACACCAATGAGACCGGTGCTGCCAATGAGAACTTCCTCCGGGTCGACATCCGCGTGGGCGGCGGCGAGCGCGGTCATCTCCTCCGCATCGGTGAGTCCCTGGGGTCCGACTGAGCAGTTGGCACACCCGCTGTTCGCCACGATGGCGCGGGCGCTTCCGTCGGCCACCCGCCGTTTGCTCAGCGTTACGGAAGGCGAAAGAACTTTGTTCTGGCTGAACACGCCCCCAACGGCTGCCGGCACATCGGAAACGACCATCCCGAGATCGAATACATCGTCGCTGGCGGTCTTGATTCCGGCATAGACGCCGCCGGCCGTGAAACCCTGAGCCGAGGCTATTCCGCCTCGATGGATTAATTGTATCACCGCGCTCATCGAGGGTACCCCGAATCCGTGTGTTCCACCGCCTCGCGGCGGACTGTCAAAATTATAGCAGGTTAGCAGCCGAACTCGCTATGCCTGAGGCCGTCTCACAAGCGCATCGATCTGTTGTGCTGCGTACGTTTCGACCGGAGAGAGACCTTTATGAAACAGGCTGTCTCGCGTGGTCGAGGACGGGTGGATTGACGAGATTGTCGGGCATATGACCGTTGAATACGCGAACGACTTCCGCGGCGGCGCGCTGTTCCAGTTCGAGAGTAGCTTCTTGGGAGAAGAATGCCGTGTGGGGCGTGACGATAACGTTGTCGTGCTGGATGATTCGATGGTCAATTGGTGGGTCGATGTCGACCAATACGTCGAGGCCGGCTCCTGCTATCTTTCCGGTCGTAAGTGCGTCGTGCAGGGCATCCTCGTCGATCAGACCTCCACGCGCACAGTTGATCAGGAAGGCGTCGTCTCGCATGAGATTAAACTGGTCAACGCTCATCATGTTCGCGGTCGCTGGAATCAAAGGGGAATGGAGTGTGACGAAGTGGGACACCCGCAACAATTCGTCGAGTTCGACCTTGCGGACGCCGACGGCGGCCATGTCTTCCTCGCTCACGAACGGGTCGGCCGCAACCGTCTCCATATTGAAGGCCCTGGCCTTTTCGGCAGCGGCCCGTCCGATGCGCCCGAAACCCACTACTCCGAACGTCTTGTCGCGCAGCCGCATGATCCGAAAACCGAGACCGGCATTGCCCCATCCGTTGCGCTTGGTATCGTCGTTATGCATGACGATGCGGCGATTCCAGCCCAGCATGAGACCGATGACGTGATCGGACACCTCGTCTACGCAGTAGTCGGGAACGTATGTGACGACAATTCCGAGCTCGGTTGCAGTGTCCACCGCGATGTTGTCGACACCCACTCCGTAGCGACTAATGACGACGCAGCGCTCTGCCGCGCGCACGACGTTCTCGGTCACCTTGGCAAAGCATGTCATGATGCCGTCTGCGTCCCTGGCGAGCTCGATGAGTGTGTCCTCATCGCCCGAGGGTGAAACGATAAGCTCGGCGCCGGCAGCCTCGATGACCTCCCGCTCGGGATCGGTCGTGGGCCAAACGTAGTCGGTCACCAATACTCTCTTCGACATGATTCCGCACCTATGGTGGACTTGCTGCAACCGCCATTGTAGCGCATCAGTGGGCAATTGCCTTGCCTTTCAATTGGGAGAGAGACTTGCATCCCCATGCACGTTCAGTCTAAAATGTCGTCGAAACAATCAGCGACCTTTAAGGCAGTCCCGTGAGGCTGGCAAGGCGTTAACGGTATCGTCCATCCACATGTTGGGCGGCCATCTACGACCCTCTGCCATCTCCGGTAAGAGGGTTTTCTTTCGTGACGGAATCGTCCTCCAACGTAGTACGGGAAACACCACAGACCAGTGGCCGGCAGGTGCTCGACCGCGAGCAAATGCGTCGGGCACTCATCAGAATCGCCCACGAGATCCTCGAAGGGAACGTGCGCGAGCCGGATATCGTAATTGTCGGAATTCACTCGGGCGGAATTCACCTCGCGGAGCGCACCGCCAACCTCATTGCGGAGTTCGAGGGGACCAAGCCGCCGGTCGGGCAGCTCGACATCGGTCTGTACCGCGACGATCTGAGTCGCCGAGGACGGCCGGTGATGCGTCCGACGAGCATCCCCGTGCCGATAGAGGGCAGGCCGGTTGTTTTGATTGACGACGTCCTGTACACGGGACGCACCGTCCGCGCAGCCATGGACGCTCTCAACGATTTTGGGAGGCCCAGTCGCGTCCAGCTTGCGGTCCTGATCGATCGAGGTCACCGGGAACTGCCGATCCGCGCCGACTACGTTGGGCGGAACATCCCGACCTCGCTCGATGAGGAGGTGCGAGTGAATCTCCTCGAGACCAGCGACGAAGACGAAGTCCTCCTGCTGAGGAAGCGCGCATGACAGCGAGAGGTTCCGGCCTAGCCATGACTGAGTCTTCAACGAGGTCCTCGCTCGCGAACCGTCGCCACGTGCTTGATCTTGACGACTTTACCCGTGGAGAGATCGAAGAGGTCCTCCAAAACACGGAAGTCATGAAAGAGGTCTTGAGCCGGGACATTCGTAAGGTCCCGACCCTTCGGGGCAAGACCATCTATACACTCTTCTACGAGGCCAGCACGAGGACTCGGGCCTCGTTCGAGCAAGCGGGAAAGGTTATGAGCGCGGACGTGATCAACGTCTCGGCAGGGGGATCGAGCGTCGAGAAGGGCGAATCGCTCTACGACACGGCTCTGACGCTCCAGGCCATGAACGCCGATATGATCATCATCCGCCACGCACACCCGGGAGCGCCCTATTTCCTAGCACGCAATCTCGACGCGCCAATCGTGAACGCCGGGGACGGCGCGCATGCGCATCCCACACAGGCGCTTCTGGATATGTACACAATGCAGTCGCACCTGGGCCGGATCGAAGGACTGAAGGTGGCAATTGTTGGAGACATCCTGTACAGCAGGGTTGTTCGCTCCAATCTCTGGGGTCTCACAAAGATGGGGGCGGACGTGACCTTGTGCGGACCGCCGACGCTGATGCCGCCCGACTTCTTGAAGGGGTTTCCGGAGGAACACCCCTTCGCAGGAATCACTATTGAAAACAGCGTAGATGCCGCCGTAGGCGGGGCCGACGTTGTGATGGCGCTTCGGCTCCAGGTCGAACGACAGCGAGCGGGCCATCTGCCGAGTCTTCGTGAGTACTCTCGGATGTACGGCGTCAGCGCAAGGCGCATGAAGTTAGCAAAGCCCAACGCTCTGGTTATGCACCCGGGGCCGATGAACGAAGGAGTCGAGATCGACGCGGATGTCGCCCATGGGGCCGCGTCCGTCATCGAGGAACAGGTTACCAACGGCGTCGCCGTGCGGATGTCCCTGCTGTACAGCCTCGTGGACTCCAACGGGGGCGGGACGTGACTGCCTTGACCGAACCGCAACTCCGGGATCGAGCTACGGCTGTCGTGATACGCGACGGCAAGGTGTTGCTGGTCCTCGGGAGCGGACCGGTTTATATGATGCCGGGAGGCGGAATCGAGCCGGGAGAATCTCCGGCGTCGGCTGCTGCGCGGGAGCTCTTCGAAGAGACCGGCCTGACGGCGACGCAGACGGACTACCTATTCGTAGTGGAAACGGCGATAAACAGGCACCATGTGTTTCTCATCGACGCGCACGGTGAGGTGGATATAGGAAGTACGCCGGACGGGGAGACAATCGGCGGATTCCTCTGGTGGGACCGCCAAGAGAATATTGAAGCATTCGGGCACGTGGAAACCATACTTGAAAGGCTCTGAGTTTATGGCCTCTACCGGACGGACACTCATCAAGGGCGGTCGTGTGATCGACCCCTCTCTGGGTCTCGATAGGGTCGCGGACGTTGCTATTGAGGACAGCAAGGTCGTGGGTGTGGACAGCGGAGTTGACCTGGAGCACGCCGAGGTCGTCGACGCAACGGGGAAGATCGTCTGTCCGGGCTTCATCGACCTGCACACGCATCTTCGGGAGCCTGGGTTCGAGTACAAGGAGACTATCGCGACCGGTACGGCGGCGGCGGCGCGAGGAGGGTTCACGACCGTATGCGCCATGCCGAACACCAGCCCAGTGATGGACTCTCGCTCCATCGTTGACTTCGTGCTCACGAAGGCAGCGGAAGAGGGAGTCGTCAGGGTCTTGCCTATCGGAGCGGTTACAAAGGGAAGCAAAGGCAAGGAACTTGCCGAGATGGGCGAGCTTGCGGAGGTGGGCGCCATCGGCTTCAGCGACGACGGGCATCCTGTGTCGGACGATAACATCATGCGTCAGGCGCTCGGCTACGCCTCTTCACTGGGACTTCCGATCATCAATCACGCAGAGGTCGCCTCACTCTCAAGCGGCGGCGTCATGAACGAGGGATGGGTCGCAACACGGCTCGGTCTCAAGGGCATTCCCAACTCCGCCGAAGAGATTATGGTCGCGCGTGACATCGAGCTTGCCCGCCTCACCGGAGGGCGTGTCCACATCGCTCACGCCAGTACGGCTGGGACGATTGAGCTTGTCCGAAGAGCCAAGGAGCATGGTTTTAGCGTCACCTGCGAGGTCACTCCCCACCATTTGACTCTCCCCGACGAGACGGTCATGGGCCATCTAAGCGCCAACGGGCCGTTCGATATCCTCACGGAGACCGCCTACGACTCAAACGCAAAAGTCGCACCTCCCCTGCGCTCGGGTGAGGACGTTGAGGCGATGGTCGAAGCTCTGAAAGAAGGCGTGATTGACTTCATCGCCACGGACCACGCGCCGCACGGAACTGTGGACAAGCAGACGACGTTTGAAGACGCCGCCAACGGCATCAGCAATCTCGAAACGGCGCTTGGATCGGTCATGTCGCTAGTTCATGCCGATTCCGTTCCCCTACCCGTCCTCGTTGATAAGCTGACGGCCTCGCCCGCTGGATTTCTGGGACGGAGTGATCTTGGCACGCTTCGGGCAGGCTCGACGGCAGACGTTACGATAATCGATCCTGATACGGAGTGGGTCGTGGAACCGTCGGAGTTCGCCTCCAAGGGCAAGAACACACCGCTGGTCGGGGCGACGTTGAGGGGGCGGGTGGTTGCGACGGTGTTTGGCGGGCGGGTGGTGTATCTGGAATAAGGGATCAAGTTGAACTCTAGGCTTACCGAACACGCCCGATCGGTGATGACCCGACGAGAGGTTCCTCCTGTCCTATTACGCAGGTTGATGGAAGAGCCGGAGCAAGTAGGGCCTAGCTTTGGAGATCGGAACATTTACCAGTCGAAAATGCAATTCGGGGAGAATAAGACACATTTGCTACGCGCAATAGTGGACGGCCAACCACAGCCGCCAACAGCAGTTACAGTCAATCGAACGAGCAGAGTCGGAAAATACTGGAGGGTGTGGTGAAAGTGACATATGACCAGAAAGTCGACGTCCTGAGAATCGTACTGAATGATGCAGCGATTGAGGAGAGCGACGAGGACAAGCCTGGCGTCATCATCGACTACGACGATCACGGCAACGTAATCGGTATGGAGATCCTAGATGCGTCTACGCGGATCGCAAGTCCAAGGACTTTGAAATATGCGGTCACTGGATAACCCCGCCCTCCTCGTGCTTGAAGACGGCTCGGTTTACCGGGGGGAGGCCTTCGGGGCCGCACGCCCGGCCCACGGGGAGGTCGTATTCAGCACCTCAATGACGGGATATCAGGAGATGTTGACCGATCCGTCGTTTGCCGGGCAGATCGTGGTTCCGACGTACCCGCTGATCGGCAACTATGGGATCAGCGACCGTGACTTCGAGTCTGCCAGGGTGCAGGTTGCCGGATTCGTGGTGCGGGAGCACTCGGCGCGGCCCAGCCACGCGCTGAGCACGTCGACGCTGGATGAGTTCCTCAAGTCGCAGGGCGTCACTGGAATCAGCGGCGTCGACACGCGGGCGATAACTCGAAGGCTGCGCACGCGAGGCGTAATGAAGGGCATGATAGCCATCGACGAACCGCCGGAACAGGCGCTCGCCCGACTGAGCGACCTACCGGACTACGGCGACACCGATTTCGTGCAGCAGGTATCGACTGAGAAGCCGTATGACTGGGACTCCCCCAGCACTATGGACGGTACAGGAGGTCAGGACAGGCCTTACCGCATTCTGGTCGACGACTGTGGCCTGAAGTACAACATCCTGCGGATGCTCCGGGCACGGGGCTGTGAGGTGAAGGCCCTGCCTGCCAAGACAACCGCCGAGGACATCTTGAGCCTCAATCCGGACGGGGTAGTCATGTCGCCCGGTCCCGGCGATCCTGAACTCCTCGACTACGCGGTTGAGGCGGCGCAGGGAATCGCAGGCAGGACACCAATCCTCGGAATCTGTCTCGGCAACCAGATGATCGGGCGGGCATTCGGCGGCAAGACGTTCAAGCTCAAATTCGGCCATCGCGGCGCGAACCACCCGGTTAAGGACCTCGCGACCGGCCGCGTCTACATCACGGCTCAAAACCATGGGTACGCGGTCGACCCCGACTCCCTGCCCCCGGAGCTCGAGGTCAGCGACGTCAATCTCAACGACGGCACGGTGGAGGGGCTGAGGCACACGACCATGCCAATCATGACCATCCAGTACCACTCGGAGGCCTCGCCGGGGCCATTGGATAACGAGTACATCTTCGACCGGTTCATTGAGATGGTGCGACAACACAATTGATGTCCAAGTTATCGCCGACGAGGAATGACGCTGGCTGTGGTCAGAGACGAGTCCGAGACTGGCTAGCTGAATGCGTCTGGAGAGTGACCAGGCAGTGACCTCGCTCACGCGCATCAAGGCCATATCGTTCGACGTGGACGGTACTCTCTGGGACTTCGAGGGCGCCTTGTGGCGCGGTCTCGTAGCTGCCTTGCGAGAAGTCCGGCTGATCGATCCCGAGGGCACTGAGGGCTTTACGGTCGACTATCTCGACCAAGCGTGGGTGGTGGAACGCGACCGGCAATGGGGAACCATCACAGACCTTGTTAGGCTGCGGCACGATGCGATGCGGCGCGCATTCGCCGATATCGATACCCCCGACAACGGACTGGCCGATCGAGCCACGGACGCTTACGTCGAGGAGAGAAACCGCAACAACGTTCCCTTCGACGACGTTGTGCCCGGGCTCGACGCTCTACGCGGGACCTACCCGCTCGGTACATTGACAAACGGGAGCATGCGCCCGAAACAGCTCGGGCTGGAGAAGTACTTCGACTTCATTGTTATGTCAGTCGAGCACGGCGGCATTGAGAAGCCCGACCCGCGCATCTTCGAGATCGCCGTCAGAGAGGCCCGCTGCGAACCGCACGAGCTTCTTCACGTGGGAGACCATATCGAGTATGACGTTCGGGGAGCCAACGACGCCGGCGTCGCGAGCGTCTGGCTCAATCGCAACGGCGAGAGTCCACCATCGGACGTGAAGCCGGATCTCGAAGTGGCTTCGTTACGGGAACTCGCTCACGAGCTGCTACCTAATTCCGCTTAAGAATGACGAACCCTGCCAGAGGGCTCACGAGGAATCCGATAACAATGCCATCGACTAAACCAAGAAAAGTTCTCGTGATCGGCTCCGGGCCCATCGTTATTGGGCAGGCGGCCGAGTTCGACTATGCCGGGACTCAAGCGTGCAAGGCGCTGCGCGAGGAGGGCGTGACGACAGTTCTCGTCAACTCGAATCCGGCGACGATCATGACGGACGAGGACATCGCTGACGTAGTGTATATCGAGCCGCTTACCGTCGAGGTGGTTGAGCGGATCATCGCGCGGGAAACTCCGGACGGGCTGCTCCCGACACTCGGAGGTCAAACCGGCCTGAACCTTGCGGTCGACCTCGCCGACGCCGGGATCCTCGACAAGTATGAAGTTCGTCTGCTCGGTACGCCGCTTGACTCAATCCGGAAGGCCGAGGACCGCGATCTGTTCCGTCAACTGCTGCTGGACATAGGCGAGCCCGTTCCACCGAGTCGAACTGTCGAAACTATGGAGGAGGCGCAACAGGCCCTGGAAGAGCTGGGCCTTCCTCTGGTCGTCCGCCCAGCCTACACACTTGGGGGCACTGGGGGAGGCATCGCCAATACCCTCGACGAGTTTGAGCGCATAGTAGCTTCGGGTCTGGCGGCCAGTCCCATAGATCAGGTGCTGTTGGAAAAGTCCCTCGTCGGATGGAAGGAACTCGAATACGAGGTGATGCGTGACTCAGGAGACAACTGCATCACCGTGTGCAACATGGAGAACATCGACCCGATGGGGGCGCACACGGGAGACAGCATCGTGGTTGCGCCCAGCCAGACGCTGTCCGACAAGGAGTATCAAATGCTCCGGTCGGCGGGGTTGAAGATCATCCGGGAACTTGGCATCGAGGGAGGTTGCAATGTCCAGTTCGCGCTGGAACCGGGGGATGTCGTGGGGGCCACACTACCCGGTGGCGGCAGGCAGGACAGTCCGTACTACGTCATTGAAGTGAACCCGCGCGTTAGTCGCAGCTCTGCACTTGCCAGTAAGGCGACAGGGTATCCCATAGCCCGTGTGGCGGCAAAGATCGCCACCGGTAAGAGGCTGGATGAGATACCGAACGCCGTCACGCAAAAGACCGTTGCCGCATTTGAACCCGCACTCGATTACTGCGTGGTAAAGATCCCGCGCTGGCCGTTCGATAAGTTCCCGAGTGGCGACCGCACGGTTACCACGCAAATGAAAGCGACAGGCGAGGTCATGGCCATCGACCGGTCGTTCGAGGCGGCGTTTCAGAAGGCCGTCCGATCGCTGGAGATCACGGGACGCTCCATCTTGTGGGAGGCTTCGGATTGGTCCCAGGACCTCAAGAACTGGCAGACCACCTTGCCCCTCCACCCCAACGACGAGAGGCTCTGGGCCTTGCTGTTCGCGCTGCGGCGCGGAGTCACTCCGGAAGCGCTGTCGCGTGTCACCGGTATCGACCCATGGTTCACTCGCGCGTTAGAGCACATCGTTCTAATGGAGGCAAGGCTCCTCGGTGAGACGTTGACGCACGACCTGCTGTGGCAGTCCAAGCGGCTCGGCTTCGGCGACGACCGGATAGGGTTGCTGACGGACAGGACTCATGAACAGGTGCGCTCCCTCCGGCGGCAGTGGGACATTCGGCCCGTCTACAAGATGGTGGACACGTGCGCGGCGGAATTCGAGGCGCAGACACCCTATTTCTACAGTACTTACGAGCAGGAGAATGAGGCAGAACCGATTCCCGCGTCGAAGGCCGTCGTGGTCGGAAGCGGGCCCATACGTATTGGGCAGGGAATCGAGTTCGACTATTGCTCGGTGCACGCGGCATGGGCACTCCAGCGGGAGGGCATCAAGAGCGTCCTGGTGAACTCCAATCCAGAGACGGTATCGACCGACTTCGACACGAGCGACCGTCTGTACTTCGAGCCGCTCGACGAGGAGAGCGTCCGCGACATCATCGAGAACGAGGTATGGGACCACGACGCCGAGGATGACGGCGGCAATGTGAGCACAGTCCCTCCGACCGTGGTGCAGTTCGGGGGGCAGACGGCCATCAACCTCTCGCAGGTGCTCGACAAGGCCAAACTTCCAATCCTCGGCTCCACGGCGGGTTCCATCGACACGGCCTCGGATAGACATCTATTCGAAGAATTTCTCGCACGGATCGGTATACCGAATCCGCCCGGCTCAGCCGTCTCAACGGTGGAGCAGGCGTTGAGCGTTGCGCAGGAGATCGGGTACCCCGTCCTCGTTAGACCGTCGTACGTGCTCGGAGGGCGGGCGATGGAGATCGTGCAGAACGCCACGGAGCTCCTGAAGTTCTGGTCTGAAGCCGTTTTGGCAGCGGAGGGCAGGCGCGTTCTCATCGACAAGTACTTCGAGGGTCGAGAGGTGGAAGTCGACGCGGTGTGCGATGGCGAGACGGTGCTGGTGCCCGGTATCATGGAGCGCGTCGAACGAGCGGGCGTTCACAGCGGCGACTCTACGGCGATCTACCCCGGCCTGACGCTCTCCGAGGAAGAGGTCGACACTGTCGTCGAATACACGCGACGCATAGGGCTGGCGCTGGACGTGCGCGGGCTTATGAACATCCAGTATGTCGTCGTGGGAGGCGACGCCTACCGGACGCCAACCCGGCCAAGTTCAAGCAACGGCGCGGGAGACGACGACGAGCAGAGGACGGAAGGAACGCAAGTATATGTCATAGAGGTCAATCCTCGCTCCAGCAGGACGATTCCGTTTATCTCGAAGGTTACGGGCGTGCCGATGGTGCGACTGGCGGTCAATGCCATGACCGGCAAGACACTGAAGGAGCAAGGTTACGAAGGGGGTCTCTGGAAGCGCCAGAAGCTCGTTGCAATCAAGGCGCCCGTGTTCTCGATGTCGAAGCTCGTGGGGGTAGATTCCTACCTGGGCCCGGAAATGAAGTCGACGGGCGAGGTGATGGGAATCGACACAGAGTTCAGGCCAGCGCTGGCGAAGGCGCTGATGGCCGCGGGCATGATGCTCCCGCCAAAAGGGTCAATCCTGCTCAGCATCGCGGACCGGCACAAGGCCGATGCCGTCACGCTGGTCAAGGATCTCGCCGAGCAGGACTACTCGATATATGCCACCAACGGCACGGCTACGATGATCCGGGCGTTGGGCATCGACGTGACGACCGTGTCGAAGGCGCACGAGCCGGGGCACCCGAACACGGTTGACATCGTGGCCGATGGAACCGTGCAGGCAGCCGTGAACACCGTGACGGGTGATCGCACGACCCTCGAGGACGGGTTTGAGATACGCCGGGCGGCAGCCGAAGCGCGCATCCCGTGCTTCACTTCGCTTGATACGGCGAGGGCGGCGGTGGAAAGCCTTGCGGCTGGACAGGACGGCTACAGCGTGAAGCCCCTGCCGGAGTATCGGGTTAGGTAGAGTATACCGGCGACTGTCCCCGTCCAGCCTAGTTTTGGTGCCATCCCGATCCGAAGAGCAGGCCGTCGTGCTTTACGATCCAGGTGCGCTTCATTCCGTTCTGTCCGGTGGTCGGGTTGGTGAAGCTGTAGGACACCCACTTGCCGGCCTCCGTGGCACTTGCGAACTCGTCCCCATAGTAGTAGCCGTTCACGTCGACCCGGTCTTCGCGCGTTGTTCCTATACGGTCCTTGCGGGTAGGGTGTGCGATCATCATCTCGTTCTCGTCGATGATGAACACGAACCATTGGCCGCTGACGCTGTCGGGGGAGTTGAAGTAATCGACAGTTGCCTCACGCCCGTCGGAGTTGTAGCGGTCTATGGCCTGCTGAACGTAATTCTTGGTAAATTTCTCCGAATCGGGCTCCGGGTCGGTAAGAGTGGACAGAACGAAAGAAGCGATAATCATGAACACCAGCAAGATGACTCCGGCTGCACCAATTCTCTTCAGCGACACTCTTGTAACCTCTCTGCATTTGGTTTGAATTGGGCTCGGCCGCTCGAATCTCCCGCGTTTGGAGTGGAACACTCCACCCCCCAATTACAACGCAAAAGCAATCAGTAGGATCGATGCGGCGTAGGGATTTCCGTCTCATCACACTAATGATCCTCGTGGGGCGAGGGGTTTTGGAGACCAATGGCAAGGGATATCGGGACGAGCCGTTCGAGCTCGTCGAGCGTCCACTCGCCGTCTTTGTGGAGGGATTTGACCGGCTGTCGCGGCGAGTAGAGTGACGTGCTCCAGCCGTGCGTGCCGATCACTTGACCCGTGATGGAGGAGGCTGCATCGGTGCACAGGTAGACGATCTTGGGGGCATTGCTTTCCGGGACCAGCGCCTCGTCGGGCTCAGGGGGAGCAACGAGGTCGGCGACGGGGTAGCTGCCGGGCCGGTCGGCCGCCTGCTCACGCAGCCACTCGACCGCGCTTTCAGGTATTGACTCAACCATACGGGTACGTCCGCCGGGATAGACGGCGTTTACCGTTATACCATGCTCCTGGAACTCGCTCGCGGCAGAGCGGGCCAGACCGACGATACCCTCCTTGGCGGCG
>JAPOPA010000328.1 GCA_026713145.1 Chloroflexota bacterium | reverse complement strand
GAGAACAGCGACTGCGGAGGCTCGGCGGCCTCGCCGTCGTCGTGGTGTCCGTTTCCGTTTGCGGGCGCGTGCCCGTTGACCGGTGCCAGTTCGACCGCCGGCCCGATGCCGAACAGGTCGCCGTGCCCGTTGCCATAGACCGGCACGGTCTCCGGCTCGATCTCGACGGCCTTCCACTCGTCGTCAACCAGCAACTCCTCGGCGGCGGTCTCGGCGTCCCGCGCCTGCGCAAACACCTCTTCCACCGTCTCGGCCTCGTCCTCCTCCTCGCCGTTTACGATCTTGCGGGCCAGGGCCATCATCATGTCGTCCCCGTCGTCGCCGAATGCGGCCAGCCCGTCCTCCGGCAACTCGCCCTCGACGGCGAGGGAGCTCTGCATCTTCTTCGCCGCCAGCTTCAGGGCGTCAGCCTGTAGCGTGTTCCGGTAGGCCATGTAGACCACCTTGACCGGGCGGGTCTGCCCGATGCGCCACGACCTGCGCGAAGCCTGCCTCGACACATACACGCTGTAATCGTTCTTTGTCTTTCAATAGACACAACGGAGTACGGTTCTCATGGACGGTCGAGTTGGAGGCAACCGGAGCCGAGTAGAGAGGCAGCAGGCAGCCGGGGCCTACAGACTTGCCATGAATAGATGCCTTCGCGAACCGTGTGTTGGGTGCGCTTGAAGCGAGTGTGGGTATCCCACAACCCAACTGAGCGACATCCGGTGCTTGCCGTGCTCGACAGATCGCCGATGCCTCAATCTCGCAGGAAACAAATGGGGCCGCGACCTAGTGGTCGCGGATACGGAGGGTCCGCCCCTCAGCTAACCGCATAACTTCAGTACTTCAATGGAGCCTCCCGGTGGGGAGGGTTGCTGACGACGGCAAGAGATGCTATCCTTTGGTGGATGTTGACTGACGTTATACGGTAATTCGAACAAGGCTTATGACTGAGGAGCAGTATACAATGGAGAAGCGAGAGCACGCAAGAAGAGTTTCCTTTGAGGCTGCCCGCTCAAGACAGGACAAAGATCTTGAGGATGGCGCATCCCTTACCATCCATCGCAGCGCGTCGAGGCTCACTGTCGAGTCCGAAGAGAGTATAGAGCTCTTCGGACCAAGACACTCGCGCCAAGTGCCAAAAGCTATGCTGTTCTCCGATATTGGCTCTAGCTTATAGGACTCGGGAAAGATGACCTACGCAGGCTTCTTCAAGAGGGCGACTGGGTTCAATCTGTACCCGTATCAGGCCAGGCTCGCCGAGAGCGATGGTGAGTTCTCGCTGCTACGCGTACCCACGGGCGCAGGAAAGACGGAGGCTGTCATCCTGTTGTGGCTGTATCAGAGTAGCGTGTGTGCGGATGCCGCCGTGCCGCGTCGGTTGGTCTACTGCCTGCCGATGCGGACGCTTGTGGAGCAGACAGTGGAGCGGGTCCAAAAGTGGGTGGGGAACCTTGGAGTTGAGGACGATGTTGGAGTCGTCAAGCTCATGGATGGAGAGCCGCGAACGCAGTGGCACCTGCATCCCGAGAAGCGGTTCATCGTCGTGGGGACCCAGGACATGCTGTTGTCGCGGGCGCTGAACCGGGGCTACGGCATGGGGTACAACTTGTGGCCCGTGGAGTACGGGTTGCTGAACAACGACTGCCTGTGGGTGATGGACGAGGTGCAACTCATGGCGAACGGGCTGCCGACGTCGACTCAGCTTGCGGGGCTCCGAGGGAAATTGGGGACGTTCGGACCGGCTCGCACCATTTGGATGTCGGCGACCGCGCGGCGGGACTGGTTGGGCACCATCGACCACGCGGCGCCGTCGGAGGAACAGGTCGTGGAGCTTGGCGACGGCGACCTTGCGGACCCGGGTTTGGGGAAGCGGCACAATGCCAGGAAGGTCGTGGCCAAAGAAACGGCGGACTTCAAGGAGCCCAAGGAGATGGCCAAGCTCATCTCAGAGAAGCACGAGCCGGGCACGCTGACGCTGGCGATAGTCAACACAGTTGAGCGGGCGCAGGGAATATACAAGGAGTTGACCAACCCTCGTGGCAAGGTCTCTATGGACGCCGAGAGGGTGGTGCTGGTGCATTCGCGCTTCCGCGAGGGCGATCGGGAGGAGAAGCAGGCTCGCATCACCGCGCCGATGGATTCGGCAGACCGGGTCGTCGTGGCGACGCAGGCTGTGGAGGCGGGCGTGGACATATCGGCGCGGACGCTGATAACGGAGATTGCGCCGTGGGCGTCGATGGTGCAGCGGTTCGGGCGGTGCAATCGTGGGGGTGAGTTCAGGCCGGGCAAGGATCATCAGCAGGGCGACGTCCTGTGGGTTGACGTGGACAAGGAGACGGCCCCATACGAATCCGATGACATTGACGACGCCCGCGAAATCATGGAGTCCCTGCAAGGCAGGTCTGTTGGGCCTGCCGCGCTTGAAGATATGGACGACAGGATGAAGGACGCCGACCACATGACCGTCATTCGCAGGCGGGATGTGGTGGGGCTATTCGACACCACGCCTGACCTGTCGGGGAGCTACCTGGACGTGTCGCAATACGTCCGCGGGACTGAGGAGACGGGCGTGTCGGTGTTCTGGCGGGAAAAGCCAGCCGAGGATGCGCCGAAGCCGCGCCATGATGAGACCGTGAATGTGCCCATTGGCGGCACGAGGGGCGGTCCCAAGGGGATAAAGGACTACTTAGGTAGTGAGCGTAGGGCGTGGAGATGGGACTTCCTGGATAGCCGGTGGGAGAGTATTCAGTCGAGGGAGATACACCCCGGCATGACGTTGATGCTGGACGCGAACCAAGGTGGATATGACCCTGATACAGGGTGGAACGCTTCCAGCAAGGAGGCCGTTACCGTCACAGAGGAAGAGGGGGACCCAGAGGACGGTCAGGGGTCGGAGCCTACGAATACCCGGAAGAGGTGGGTGACGCTGAGCCGTCACTCTCGAAACGTCGAGCGAGAGGCGATGGCAATTCTCGGCGAGATGGCCGAGGAGGTCACCGAGTCTGAAGTCCGTGAGGCCGTGACGCTGGCGGCGCTGTACCACGACGCGGGGAAGGCGCATCCAGCGTTCCAAGAGATACTGCGCCAGAGTCTGCCGGAGGGAGAATCGCCACGTGGCGAATACGAGATCATGGCGAAGAGCCCGGGTAATGGAAGGTTCGGCAGCGACCGGCGGCACTTCCGGCACGAGCTCGGGAGCGCGTTGGCAGTGCTGAAGTACGCGGAATTGCCGGAGGGCGAGACGCGAGACCTAGCTGCGTACTTGGCGGCAGCGCATCACGGCAAGGTGAGGCTCGGCATGAGGTCGCTGCCGGGGGCGCGAACGGGCAACAAGGACAGCAACCCGGATCCGGACAAGCTGCTCGGATATCGGGTGTTGGAGCCTGAGCAGTTGCCTGAGGTGGACTTGGGCGAGGGGCTGCGCGTTCCCGAAACGACGCTGGATATGTCCATAGCGCAGATAGGGATGGGCGAGAACGGACGGCGGTCGTGGTTGGAACGTAGCCTGGCCCTGTTGGAACGGTTTGGGCCGTTCAGGCTGGCGTACCTGGAGGCGATAGTGCGTGCCGCCGACATGCGGGCCAGCCGGGATGAGCAGAGGGGGGCGAATTGAGCCAAGGTCAAGAATTGAAGTTGGGGGGGTGCGCGCCGGAGCCGCTGATGGCGTATCTGAAGGCGCTGGGGATATTCCGATTGGTGGCGGAACAGAAGGACCCCCACGCGCGCGCTTGGTGGAAGAACGATACCTTCACGCTGAGGTCGGCGCTGGGCAGGGACGAGCTGGTGGGGGTCTTCCTGGAGCAGTACCGGCCTACGCCCATCGTGTCGCCATGGAACGGGGGGAGCGGGTTCTATCCGAAGGATAACTCGAAGGCCATGGACGCCATCTTGGAGTTGGAGTCGCCAAGGTTCCAACTGTGGAACGAGGTGGTCCCGATAGGCAAGAGGATAGTGTCCAGGGGGGAAGGGACCGATAAGAAGAAGCTCAAGGAATGGACGCTGGCCCATTGCAGGGCGGAGTTTCCCGACGATGCGCTGGAATGGCTCGACGCGGCGTACGTCCTCACTGCTGTCGGCGCAAAATTCCCGCCCCTGCTCGGTACGGGCGGTAACGACGGGCGGCTGGAGTTCAGTAACAACTTCATGCAGAACGTGGTCTCGGCCTTGAACATCGACGAGCGACGGAATGGGGTTGCGGTGGCTCGGAACCGTCTCGACGCGGCGCTGTTCAACGAAGGTTCTCCGGAGCTCATGAAGAAGCGCTCTACGGGGTTCTACAATCCCGGCGGTGTCGGGGGGGCCAACGCGTCCGTAGGGTTCAACGATGATGCGTTGACGAATCCCTGGGACTACGTGCTCATGTTCGAAGGGGCATTGATGTTCGCGGGGGCTGCCGCCCGCAGGTTGTCGTCGCAGGCGTCGTCCAAGGCAGTGTTCCCGTTCACGGTGGACAACTCCGCCGCCGGATATGGAACGTCCGCAGACTCCGAGTATGGAGACTCGTCTAGGGCTGAGTTCTGGGCGCCGCTGTGGGACCAACCAACAAACCTCCAGGAATTGGACTACTTGGTATCGGAAGGACGCGCCCAAGTGGGACGGCGGCAGGGGGCCAAGGGCACGGACTTCGCAAGGGCAGTCGCCGGCCTGGGGACGGAGCGCGGCGTTCGGCAGTTCCAGCGATACGGGTTCATGGTGCGGAACGGATTGGCGTACTTGGCCGCTCCGTTGGGCCGATTTTATACCCCTGACACTGATTCGGAACGAGCCAACCTTGCTAACGTACTGTTCGACTTGGACGGGTGGCTGGACAGGCTCAGGCGCAATGCGTCCGGCGGTAGGATGCCTGCCGGTCTGGGCACGGTCTTAAGGCAGGTCGAGGACGCAATCATCGGGTTCTGCCAGCGTGGGCGCGCTCGCGACCTTCAGGACGTGCTGATAGCCGTGGGACGCTCTGACAGGTGGGTGGCGAGTTCGGGGTTGCGGGAGAACGTGGGGCCGCTCAGTCTTTCGCGTGAATGGAATAGCCACGGCG
>JAPOPA010000121.1 GCA_026713145.1 Chloroflexota bacterium | reverse complement strand
GGGGCGGCGCGGTGGATGACGGCCTGCCGCTCCTCCTCCAGCAGGGCGATGAGCCTCTCCTTGGCGCTGATGTAGCGGCGGATGCGGTCGTCGACGTGGTCGAGGTAGCGGACGATGGCGCGCTGTTCGGGGAGGGGTGGGAGGGGGATGTAACAATTTCCGATGATCTTGCCGTTGAGATTACCTAATCCCGTCGTTGTTGTTGATTGAAACTTTAGTTGCTCTCGTCCTGTGCTTGAGTTGAAGATATACCAAATCAGTAAGGGAATCACGTGGGCATCTAACCTGATTCGTTGCATGAAGTTTGAGAAGCAACAATTCATTGCAGCTATTTCAGGGGTTACAATACTGGTCTTTCCAATGTGATCTGTACTACCACTTGACTTGGTCAAGACGAGATCATTGGCTTCAAGTAACGCTGAGTCACGCTCTATCGGAGACAACAGTATTTTCGCTGGATTCGAGATTCTCCATCCGCCGTCAATTGTCTGTTCGGTTGAACGTAGGACTACAGTGCCTTGGTTGTCGAAGTCGTCTCCCCACACTCCTGAGTCGTTTAGTAGCAAGTGTCTCTTCAGTCGCACAAACTCCCAGTGCGCTGGGACGTCGCCGAGCCACTCAACGCCGGAGGGCTTGTATGCGGGGTAGGGTTGGGGGGACATGCTCATCAATTCTTTGGCGGCTTTTGCAGCTGGAACCGGCTAGGCCACGGTTTCCGAGGCAGCGTCCTCGAACAGTTCTATGTAACTACGATAGGCAAACACCCTGTTGCGAGTGCGTCCTGTGATCTCACGTAGTATTCCACCTTCGACGAGCCGAGAGACCAGTTGGTTCGCCGCAGGGTAGGTCGTGCCAATTAGAGTCCGCACAGAGTTTACAGAGACAATAGGGCGCTCGTAGAGGCGTTCGAGAACTCGGTGGCCATTGCCGGCGGCGCGACCAAGGTTATCGGTGATGGAGCGTCGATGGTCTTCGCGGAGGAGAAGAATGCGCCGAGCGGTCGCGGTGGCCTCTGCGCTCACTTCGATTACGCCATTTAGAAAAAAGAGCATCCAACCCTCCCAGTCTCCTCTGTCACGCACGGCCTGAAGGTGATCGTAGTAGTCCTGTCGGTACCGGGCGAAATAGTGGGATAAGTAGAGCACAGGCCGTTGAAGGATTTCTCTTTCGGTCAGCAAGAACGTAATCATCAACCGACCCATGCGGCCGTTACCGTCTAAGAACGGGTGAACCGTCTCGAACTGAGCATGGGCGAGGCCGACTTTGAACAGCACTGGCATATCATCCTGCATGTGGAGGAAGCGCTCGAGATCCCCTAGAGCTTCAGGCACGACGTGAGGCGGAGGGGGAACAAACGTAGCTTCACCGATCGAGCACCCTGCTGGGCCGATCCAATTCTGACTGGTCCGCAACTCGCCCGGGGTAAGGTTGGACCCTCGGACATTGCGGAGCAACCGACGGTGAATCTCCCGAATTAGGCGAATAGAGACCGGCAGGTCACTCAAACGTTCCAAGCCATACCTCATCGCGTCGACGTAGTTGACGACTTCGGCCACGTCGCGTGGTCGTGTCGGGGAAGAGAACTGCGCCTCGGCGGCCAGCAGGTCTTGCAGTGAGCTCTGAGTCCCTTCGATCTGACTGGAGAGCACGGCCTCCTTGCGTACATACATGAGAACAAACATCTCCGGATTCGGGAGGGTTTGGACTGAACCGTCCAGGCGCCCCAGAGCAAGGTCAGCTCGTGAGAGGGCCGCTTGGAGTTCACCGCCAGGTGACAGCGGTGGCTCGGGTGGAAGAGTGCTGGGAATAAACGCTGAGTACCCGGTTGGCTGTCGTATGTATCGTCCTGCCCGTCCAACGGTATGGTTTGAGCGTCGAGTCATGCTAAAGCCACCACGATGTATGGGGTTTGAGGCCCTCTATACTATAGGTACACTATAGTATAGAGGGCCCAAGGCGGTGTGTACAATTCAGAGTTAACTATGCGCTGCTGAGTGGCCTACACCCCGACCACATAGCCTATTGCACCGGCACGTCGCCGAGCCAGTCGATGTGGGCGGGCTTGTAGGGGGGGTAGGGTTGGGGGGTGGGGGTTACTTCGGCTTGAATTTCAAATACGGAACTCCCTGAATTCGCCTGCGCCGATCTCATTTACGGCGGTCACAATGTCATCGACACGTAGGAGTATATCGGGCCAAGCCGTCGTACTCAGAACGAGGATGGCCAGCTTTCTCCCGCCGAGATTCTGCTGATTTCGAATCTGCCGGTCGGTGGTGATCAGGAACTCGTATCCCTGTTCCTCGGCTCTTTCCAGCAGGTCGCCGTTGCTTAGCCGGGACCATCCCAGCCGGAAGGTGGTATCTACCGAGTGACCTGTCAGATGTGTGCGAAGCGGTCTGGGAGTGCCTTGGTCGAACAGGATTCTCATGCGCCTGTCAAACCGATAGCGAATTTAGCTCATGTTCGAGTACGACCTGTACCTGCCGGGCGTCGACGCCCTCGAACCAGTCAAGGAACTCATCCACGGATGCACCGGCCCTGAGGTTTTCGAAGAGCGCCGATACGGGGACACGAGTCCCGCGAAATACCCAAGCGCCGCTCACCTTGTCGGGTTGGCGCTCGACCGCATCGCAATCGTCCCAGTTTGGCATGAGGTCACCTCGCTTTCGGTCTCTGGCTCCAATGGCCAGTATAGCAGTGTCCCCGCGTGCTAATGTGCTGGCACGTCTCCGAGCCAGTCGATGTAGGCGGGGTAGGGATGGAGGGTGTGGGGCATGTCGTCAGAAGGTGCGACGGCGACTTTGGAAAGTTCTATCTGTTTTGCGAATACGTTTACGAAACTCAACTGGCTTTCGATTATTTGCAAACGGCTTCAAGGCGTTGTTTGGCGGTGTGCCGTCTCGTCGTTGGAATGCTTCTTCTATCCACTGACGAATATGAGAAGTTCGATTGTTCTTTGGCCAGCGATAAATCTGGGCGTAGGGGTCATTGCCCTTGACGTTGGCTGAGAGTCTCGGTGGTATCAGTCTTTCGCTGAACTTCTGCTTGGCGTAGTCAGGATGATTGGGAAGGAGGATGCCAACCAGACCGCAACGTGAGTTCTTCCGAGTCTTCCTCAGACTCGAACCAATTTCCCAGTCCACGTGCTTTCTCGTATAGGTCTCAGGGCCTATCAGGACAATCGAAACCGTAGCGTCGGCTATAAATTCGTCTCGAATCTTCTGTCGAATTGTGGTCGTCTTGAGGTTGCGGTCGTCAATGTCCTCTTCATGAACTGACTTGTCTACGAAGTCGCCGGCCAATCGGGCACGAAGCATGTCGGCGTACTTCTGGTCTTTCTCGTGGTGGTAACTGATGAAGACTTTATGCCTAGAAAACTTACTCATGGACATCCTCCCCATGTTCATGGACATAACTACGCCTAGCGAAGTATGACCCATACCACCAGTACCATTACCACCAAAGTGACGTAGAACGTCCAGATAGAGAAGGACTTTAGGCTCGCTCCGAAGTGTCCCGCCACGGAGCCGGACGGTGCCACCTTGTACAAGTCGGCGAGCATGGGATCGTCGCCGTTCAACTTCCGCACGAAGGCGTTGTACGACTCGCGGAATCCTCGCTCCAAGGTGAGGTAGTAGGTATCGAGGATGAGGAAGAGGACCGCAGGAATGAGAGCGATGAGGGAATATTCCGGTTTCTCCGTTTGGGCTACGAGGACGAGGACTGCGGAGACGAGTGTTACGCACCAGACTTTGCAGGAGCGGCTGTTCTCCGCCATCCGTGTGATAACGTTCTGCGTTATCTCAAGGTGCTTCTGAACGGCAGGTGAGTCGTGATTTAGGGACAATTCTTCGCCCACTTCGTACCTCCCTTGCAAACAGTCGTCGGAATTCGCTTATCGGCTCCCGGACGCTATCTCATCCAGCACGGCGTTGATGCGGCTCCATCGCCATGTGATCGGATCTCCGAGACGGGTCAGCCCCTGGTACGGCCTACCCTGTGGCCTGACCTGGATGATGGGCTTACCAAAGCTACGGGCCATGTCCGTCTCCACCATAACGCCCTGAGCGTTGTGGGTGTCTTCGCCGATCAGGACGACTACGACATCGCATGGGCGTATAGCGTTCCTGGCTTTGTTCTTCCAGTATTCGTCCGGGTAAGACTCATGGAGAGAACAGTCGCGAATCCGATGTTCGGTTTCTTCTTCGGCCTGCCGGTAGAAGTTGTTCCGTAGGTCATTGTCCCTGTCGAACTCGAAACTTACGAATATGTTGATAGGCATAGGCTACCTTTTCTCCAAGCTACGGTTGCTTCAAGGGCTGCCTTACCCTACGATCTCGCTCAGCAACCCCTCCGTCTCCCGCTCCAGGGCGAGGATGTCGGTCCGTATCTCTTCCAGCGGGCGGAGCGGCTGGGGCTTATAGAAGTAGCGAGTGAAGCTAATCTCGTAGCCGGTCTTGACGGTGGAGGGCAGGTACCACGCGTCGGGCGCGTAGGGCAGCACCTCTCGGCGGAGGAACGCCTCGACTCCCCCCTCTTCGAGGAGCGGCACCTGCTCGGTGTCGCGGAGGTCGGTGTCGGGCTCGTACTCGACGACTGCGGGCCTGCCGTTGACGGTGGCCGCGTACAGTCCGCGCAGCGGGTCCGGCTCAACCGTTCCAGTCCGGTGGACCACCTTTATCACGGGCTCGGCGGTTTCGTCTCGGTTGGCCAGCGATGTCTTGAGTAGCGTCTTGCGCTTGGCGGTCAGCTTGATCCTGTGCGTGGAGGCGTCCGTCGCAACCGCCGACATGAATAGATTGAAGTCGCGGTGCGGACCGGGGCCGAGTTCGGCTTCCACACGGTCAACCACATTCGCCAGCGGCTCCTCCTTCACGTCTTGGCACGCGTCGCGGAAGCTTTGGCGGCGCTCTGGCGACAAGTCAACGATAAGTCGCAGTGGCCGCTCAACCGTGACCTTGCGGTACCCGAAGGCCTCGTTGGGGAATATCTTCGACTGCTCGGTCTCCTCGAAGGCGAGAAAGGCGTCGCATATGCGGCGGATGTCCACGTCGGCAAGCTCGCAGTTCTTATTGCCGAGGTTCTTGCGCAACGGCTTGTACCACTCCGTTGCGTCGATGAGCTGCACCTTGCCGCGGCGGTGCTCCGCCTTGCGGTTGCTCAGCACCCAGATGTATGTCGCAATGCCGGTGTTGTAGAACATGTTGAGCGGCAGGGCGACGATGGCCTCAAGCCAGTCGTTCTCGATTATCCAGCGACGGATATTGCTCTCGCCCTGCCCCGCGTCGCCCGTGAAGAGGGAGCTGCCGTTGTGCACTTCCGCTATGCGGCTGCCGAGCTCCGTATCCTGCTTCATCTTGCTGAGCATGTTGGCGAGGAAGAGCATCTGCCCATCGCTGGAGCGGGTGACCAGGCTGTATTCGGGGTCGTCGTCGTGCTCGATCAGGAAGCGACGGTCCTTCAGGTCCCTCTTGCCTCCCATATGTTCGAGGTCGGCCCTCCACGACTTGCCGTAGGGCGGGTTGGAGAGCATGAAGTCGAACTCTTTGCCGGGAAAGAAGTCGTTGGACAGCGTGGAGCCGACCCCGATGTTGTTCGCCTCGTCGCCCTCGCCCTTGAGGATAAGGTCGGCCTTGCTGATTGCGTAGGTCTCCGGGTTTACCTCCTGCCCGAACAGGTGGACGGACACATCCTTGTCGTGCCCGCTGGCAAGCCCGGTTAGCGTCTCTTCGGCGACCGTCAGCATCCCGCCCGTGCCGCATGCGCCGTCGTAGACGAGGTAAGTGCTGGACTCGATCTGATCGGCCACCGGCTCGAAGATGAGGTGCGCCATGAGCTGCACCACGTCGCGCGGGGTGAAGTGCTCCCCGGCTTCCTCGTTGTTCGTCTCGTTGAACCGCCGGATAAGCTCCTCGAAGATCGTGCCCATCGAGTGGTTGTCCAGTCCCTCAAGGCGGACGGAACCGTCCCCATTCAGGACGGGCCTGGGACTGAGGTTCACTGAGTTGTGGAGGAACTTATCGATGAGGAACCCGAGGGCATCGGCCTCGATCAGTGTCGGGATCTGGTTGCGAAACTGGAACTTGTCGAGGACTTCCTGCACGTTGGAGGAGAAGCCGTCGAGGTACGCCTCGAAGTCGGCTCGCAAACGTTGCCGCTGGCCCCTGTAGGTAAGGTCGCGAAGGCGGAACGGCGACGTGTTATAGAAGGCCTCGCCCGACACCTGGCGGAGTGCAGCGTCCTGGTTCGTAACCCCGGCCGCGTCGAGATTCTTCTTCATGTCGAGCACGGCTTGCTTGGTCGGCTCCAGCACGGCGTCCAAGCGGCGGATGACCGTCATCGGCAGGATGACATCGCGGTACTTGCCGCGCACGTATACGTCGCGCAGCACGTCGTCCGCGATGCCCCATATGAAGTTGCTGATGTTCAGGCTGCTCATGCTCCACATCCCTCCCGCGAATAGGCTAACTCTATCACGCTGCCACCTACAAGACCTGACATTGCGTATCGACGTTCGCACTGGGATAATCAGTGCCCCCGTTGCATGGGGTTGCTCAACGCCCGTCACAAGGTGCACGTACCAAGTCTATGGTGTCCACCTCAACACTAAGAAACTATCTCAAAATGCACTTCCGCGAGTTTTCTCCACGCAAATACTCAACTGAAACACGTTCGCCCTGAGCCTGTCGAAGGGCATTTCTCTGCCAACGCATATAATTTTGAGATGATCTCTAAGCTGGCTGGACAGCAGCGAACACGAACGCCGCTCAGTCATGGAGCTTGTGTCGGCGTTGAACGAGCCCGGGACGCTCGACGAGCTGGGAATCGGCACCATCCGCGACACGATTGCTGACACCCTCTTCCCCGGTACCAGCACGATTCAGACAAGGGCCCGCTACTTCCTCTTCATCCCGTGGATATTGAACATAGTCGAGGAGGGGTCACCGCGTGGAGCCGAGGCCAAGAGGGTGGCACTCGACCTAGACCAGGCGCCCCCTGCCGATGCGCACACGAATGGGCCTAATTCTCAGTCCCTTAATATATAATATCCGGGGTTTCCGCTCCTCATCTCTCTAAAGGGCCAGCATTTGTATCTAGCGGACTCCGACAAGCTGCCATTGAAGACAGACTAGCCTACGTGCAGGAGTACAACAGGAGGACGCTATGGCAAAGCTCCATCCGGACACCGATCGACAACTGCGGCGCTACCACAACAACGGCTACAGCGTGGTCTCTCTGGCCGAGGCTTTCGGGTTGAGTCGGTCCTGCGTCCATGGTGTTGTCTCCGGCAAAACTCATCGGAATGTCACACAGGACGACGCGCTCCCGCCCTTAGCTGAGATCGTCCGCGACAAAGTGGCACGTCTTCCCAAGGGTGATCGGCCTAAGCCCAGGCCCACGACGTTGACACCGGAGATGCTAGCTCGCTTGGCGCAGCAGAAGCGGCACATCCGCTCATGACAGTCTCACCTAGGTTACAACCCTAGACCTGCCCTTCGTCACATGAGCAGCCGTTCACAGGGTGTAGGCGATGTCCGCCTACCGACGAAGGCGACGATAGGCCCGCCGCGTCCGACACCCGGACTCGGCGGCGTTCAGGTCGCTGCAGGTCCGGGGGAGCTCATGCAGTTCCTCGTCTCATTACGTTCTTTGGTCTCACGGTTCTGGTGCATTGTGGTGTATCCCGCAGGAACCGCATTTCTGTAGATGCGACCCCACCCGATACCCCGCATGTCGCCAGTCTCAATTACTCTCTACAGGCTCACCCAACAGACCAACATTCTCAGGAAACTTCTTTTCTTCTGTCATCCGTCAGTT
The DNA here is from genome assembly GCA_026713145.1 of Chloroflexota bacterium. Taxonomy (GTDB): domain Bacteria; phylum Chloroflexota; class Dehalococcoidia; order Lucifugimonadales; family VXLM01; genus VXLM01. Next base: position 39,175 of record JAPOPA010000121.1, on the reverse strand, counting down.
TTCCTCTTTTCCAGCTACGATTCGCCTACACTGACAGAAGACTGACAGATCGAATTCTTCTGTCAGGTTGCCAATTTCTCACCCCTCCATCTGTCAGGTATCTGGCAGGCATCTGTCAGTTTGCACTAGCCGCATGGCAAAGGCGCTCCGACGAGATTGCAGGCCCATTTTTCAGACTGACAGATGAAAAACTCTTTTCCCGTCAATCCGGTTTTCTTGAGAAATTCCACTGCGTACCGCTTTCTCCGTGCGGCTTCAATTGAGACCCGTCAGCCTTTGTGCGGACCTGGAACCGCAGCTTCAACGATTCCTCCTGCTGGTTCATGTACTGGCCGAAGCTCTTGATGGTGTTCCACCGGAATTTCACGTTGTTGTCCTTTGCGATGTTGCCCAGTTCCTTCCGAAGCTCGCCGGTGGTCACCACCCGGTATTCGTTCGTCGCCTTCCCTTCCAAGTACCCAGACGGCGACTGGGTGAGCCATTCAGAGATGAGCTCGGGCAGGTCGGAGTCCTCCGAGGTAAATTGCTGGAAGAGTGGGACGATGTTCTCGATTGCCATGTTCAAGCTGTCACGGAAGATGGGTTCGTAGCTTTCTCCGATCCACGTCGCCAGGCGTATCCAGTTCCGCAGGCGCGACTCGTGCTTCACGTCGAGGCTTTCGTAGTCGGGACCCTGCAAAACGCGCTGGATGACTCTGGCGACGGCAGACATCAGCTCGTTCCGTCGCGGCAGTACCTCGTCGTATCGGTCCTGTTCATCGACGCCTACGGTGGCCGGCATCCGCTTGAGATGCCAGATCAGCAACCGGGAGGCTACGTCGTCTTGCCGGAACCAGGGGGTCCGCGAGCTAATCATCACGAACGCCCGCGAGAGGAATGTGCTTACGTCGTTGTCCGAGTATTTCGTCCGGTCGATGCGCGCCTTGCCCGTCGCGGCAGTTGAGAGGGCCTGGGCAAACCAGTCCACGTATTTGTCAGCGTTGTCGATCAGGACGTAATCGAAATTCGACCCAGCTACGTCGAACGCCTCACTTGTGCTCGGTGTGTCGGTCTTGAGGTGGTCGGCCATCTCCGGGCCGAGGATGGTCTGTAGGACTCTAAGGAAAGTCTCAGTTTTGCCGGAATTGTATGGCCCGACGGTGAGCGCAATGGGCTTTGTTCGCAGAAGGTCGTGGAAGAACAGGGAGAGCACGTATGTCAGGAACATAACCTGGGCGCATTCTCGCGGAATGCCCTGCAGTTCCTCGTCGATCTGCATTCCCTCAGTGAACCACATGGAAAGCCGGTCGAGGTCGTCGAGGCCATCGGTTGCGACGACATACTCCCATGGAGCATACATTTTGCTCTCCTCGAAGAACACGTCGTCCATGCCTTGCCGACCTGCGCGAATCTCCGTCCGCGAGACTTTGAGGACCGAATGATTGCCCATATCGAGGTACATCGTCCGATTAGGTCTGTCGAGCTTTGTGATGGTCTTTATCTCAAAAAGGGGCGGACGCATCGCCATAATGTCCAGCGTGTCGAGCAGAGCAGGGCATATGGGCTGGTTGCTAATGATCCCGTACTCATCGTGCAAGAGGGTCAAGAACGGCCTGACCAGGTCACGTTGCTTCGCTGTGCCTGTGATGCGGAGAAGCTCTCCCGTCTCCTCGACATGGTAGTAGGCGATGCCGTCCGTTGTGCCTATAAGACGTCCCGCCCTTGAGAGATTGCCAATGACCTTCGCAACATCGTGATAATACTGTCCCTCAAACCTCATAGTCTCTTGCCCCGCCCTCTCTTCGCTTTCGCCCCTAAACGCTTTCACGTTCCGCTCGAACTCGCGGTTGCTGACCGGGCTGCCCTCGACGATAGCCCGCGCCCTTTCGAGGGCCGCATCACTCTGAACGATCCGCCTGAGCGCCGCCTGCGCCGCCTGCTCTTTCCATTCGCCGCGGTCATCGGAGTGGACGGCGTCTTTGAGCGTTTTCAGTGCGTCGGCCTCCCGCTTCTCTTCCAGTGTCGGTTGAGCTAGCTTCGCTACCTTGTCGATGTTTTTAACTTCCGCATCTACCTGGCCGTCTTCCGTGTCGTCCGAATGCCTGGTGATCTCGACTTTCGCGAGGATGGCGTCGTCTATACCCTTGGCACCATCCCTGCCACCCGCCCAAGTCTCCAGTTCTACGGCGAACTCGGATTCGCGGAGGCCGTCGACGGTGCGCCGGAGCGCTGCGGCGACGGGACGCTTCTCCCTCGCGTCGCTGTCAAGGGCGACGATAACCGTCTCTGTCTCCAGGGCCTTGAGTGCTGGGACCGCCGCCTCGAATGCCGAAGGGCCGTTGAGCCCAATGGTGAGCAAGGAGGGTTCCTCGCGCTCGATGCTGAGGGCGGTCGCAACGTCTGCCTTGAGTTCCCCTTCGGTGACGCGGACTGTGGAGTGGTACTCGACCACATCTCCGGGTGTCAAGTTCTTCCTCTTCGCCGGCGTGGGTCTTATCACGGGCACATGGGCGGGCGCTCCCGGCCCAGGTCCCGGCTCGACTGAGGCGGAGGAGACGAAGGAGTATCGTGGATCGCCCTCATCTTTCCGGACACGCAGAGCGACGATACGAGTCCGTGCGTCGCGGACGGGAATGATGAGGCCGGGGTAGGCGATGAACCGGCGCTCTACGGGATGTACGCCGGGGACTTTCCGCGCATCCTCACCGAGTTCGTCGAGCAATGCACCCGCGATGGCGTCCCCGTGCCCTTCGGGGAGGGTGCGGTACTGCGCGAGTTGGGTGTAGGACTCCGACAGCCCACGACGGCGGAGGTCCTCCCGGTGGCGCTGTGAGAGCGTGAGCCGGTCGAGGACTATCCGGTAGGCTCGGTCGAGCGTGTCCGCGTCCGCGATCTGGATTCCCGGCTTCGCGGGATGCACGCCGTTGCTGGAACGGACAGACGGGGTATCAGCTTCGCCGAAGACGGCGCGGGTGATCTCTTTGATGCGCTTGGCCCGCGCCTCTCCCTGCAGGAGGTCAAGGCAAGAACGGCAGGCGAGTAAGACGGGGACCGTATCGCCGCGAGTGACACGGAAGCGGTCGTCTCCCCCGCACAGCGGGCAGGGCGCCTCAGCCTTATTTCCGCGCGGCTTGAGGTTCAGGGCGTCGATCCAGTCCTCAAATGTCTGTGCCATGTTTCTATCCTCCTTAGACATCGCCTACAACTCGGTCTTCGGGGATTCGCCGCGAACCGAATGTCAAGGCAGTCGCCGAGCGTGGATTTCGCGTCAAGCGTTCGTCGTCGTTCGTGAGGGGCCAAGTCCCTCCCTCGAAGAGCCAACAGAGTTGGTACCCCTGCCCGACCCGGAGTAGACGGCGAAGCCCACCTAAATCCACACGTCGCGATCGATGGCGTCGATGGCGGCCAGCGCCGACCGAACCGAGGCCTCGGCCGCGCGGTTTAGCGAGTGGACGTTAGTCTGTGGCTCCGGACGGCTGCCTGGCGGTCTAGCCAAGCGTCGACCTCAGTCTTGAACCAGCGGTTCGCCGTGCCGAATTTAATGGGGCGAGGAAATCCCTGAGTTTCCATCAAAACGTACAAGGTGGAACGGGCACACTTGAGTATGTCCAGAACTTCGTCGCACGTCAGGAGTTCGTTCTTCTGTGTAGTGGTCAACCTTTACCTCCCTGTAATTCAAAAGGCCCGCTGAGTCCAGCATGAGCCGTTTCCTAGCGGGCCATCGGGAAGGAAAAAGACAAACGGCCATGCAGAATGTACCTTTTCTGCATGGCCGTCTCTAAAGAGGCCAAGAGGCCTAATTCGGGGAGGTTGCGGTCCGTCGAAGTCTCGACTACCCCAACCTCGACTTTTCGGCGGGACAGTTTTAGTCTACCAAGCAACCCGTCCGGGAGTCAATCTACCTGTAGGCAGCTATCCGCAGCAAAGCTCCCCCATCTCTCCATGAGCGTCCGGCGCTTCTCGAAAAGGTCGGAGCGGGCGTAGGCCGCCTGGGTCGAGTTGCCGAGCGTGTGAGCCAACGCCGCCTCTCCCACATCCCAGTCAATGCCCTCCGTCTCCATGCACCACGTCTTGAAGCCGGTGCGAAATCCGTGGACGGTCGCGCGGTCCGCAAGGCCAAGGTTCCGCAGTAACTTGGTCAAGGTCATGTCGGACAACTCGCGCCCCGGCTTGAGCGGGGATGGGAAGACTAACCCGGAATTCTCGTCTAGGGCTTTCGCACGGCGCACCACTTCAAGGGCCGCATCCGAGAGCGGGACCCGGTGCTCGCGCCCAGCCTTCATGCGCGAACCCGGGATGGTCCACCTCCGGGAGTCAAGGTCAATCTCATCCCACCGAGCGCCCCGCGCCTCACCGGACCGTGCTGCCGTCAGCACCAGGAATCGGAAGCATAGCCTCGAAGATAGGGATGCGGTCGACGCTTCTATCTTCTCCAGTGTGTCGGGTACGTCCTGATAGGGCAGTGCCCGGAAGTGGGCCTTGACTGCTGGCGTCTCGGGAAGGACGACGTCAAGCGCTTTCCCTGCGGGGTTGCTGTTAAACTTCTCGTCGAGTGCTATGGCAGCCTCGAAAATCACCCTAATTCGTCGGCGCAGCTTCCGTGCCATAGAAGGCTTGGTAAACCATATCTTCAGCAGTACGTCCAACACCTCGCGGCGAGTGATGCCGTCAATCCGCGTGTTGCCAAATGCCGGGTAGGCGTAGGTATTTAGACACCCTCGCCAGTTGACGGACTCCTTGGGGTTCTTCCAACGGACAGCGTTTTTCGAGATATACTGCTCGGCCACGTCTCGGAACGTCGGGAGGTTAGGTTGACGGCGCTCCACCCGTGGGTCCCGTCCATCGGCGACTGCTTCTCGTATCTCCGCGCTCCTCTTTCGCGCCCGAGGAAGCCGCACGTCAGGGTACCCACCGAGCCCGATGTCGGTCCGGACTCCGTCAATCGTGATGCGCTGTACCCACGACCTCGAGCCCGTCGTTCGGACTACCAGATAGAGGCCGCGTTCGTCCAGCAATCGCCGCGTTTTGGGGCCAGGTTTCGCTTTCTCAACCTGCATCGCCGTCAAAGGCATGTCCATCACCCTGTACCACGTGGTACACCGGATTGTACCACACAGCCATGGACGCTACAAGACGGCTAAGGACACCTTTTCACATATAAAAGGCGAAGCATCGGTCGCCTCTAAAGGGTAGGATGGCTGCCCGGCCAGGATTCGAACCTGGGTCTGAGGATTCAAAGTCCTTCGTGCTACCACTACACCACCGGGCAACGACCTGCGGCCTATGGGAGGGGTTGAGACTCCGTGCTGGATGCCTGGGACAGACCGCCTTCGCCTATGTCGTCCTCCACGGCGTTGTCCGCCCGGAACTTCTCGACCACTCGGAAGAAGTTGATCGACCACCCCACTCCGAACACCATCGGCGTGAAGATGCGTTCGTCATCCTCGTTCCAAAGCCGGTCTCGGAAGCGGTCGGCCGTCGGAACGCGGAAGTCGTAAGGCATGCCGATGAACCTGCCCACCGGCTGCCCCGAACGGACCGCGTAGACCAGCGCCCCTACCGTCAGGGCGACGAACAGCGTTCTGAAGTTCAAGAGATGTCTCACGGCTGCACCTTGATGCGAGGGACGGGGGCTCCCATGACGCCTGCATCTACTATAGCGTATCGACGGCCTGGAAATCACATAACCGTCCGCAGCGTACTTCGTAGGGTGGAGAACGTAGAGGCCGCCGAGCTATGGGCCCGCGCTTTCTCCAACAATCGCTCTATCTCGCCTATACTGTAGTCCATGCGGCGCACCGTCCATACCGGGGTAATCTGGCACGATTTCTGGATCGGGTTCTTCGCCATCGTCATCGCCATCGGCTTCTTCATGGGGCAGGGAATCGTGATCGCGTTCGGCGCCATGGGGGTCGTCTCCGGCGCCGTCTCGCTGGCTTGGAACCGCCTGTCGCTTGACGACGTGAAGTACGAGCGCCACCTGCCGCACAGCCGGGTCTTTCTGGGCGAGGAGATAGAACTCACCATCGCGTTGATGAACCGCAAGCCGCTGCCGCTGCCCTGGATCAGGGTGGCGGATGAGCTGCCGGACGAGTTCCGAGTGGTCTCGGGCGATGTCTCTGACAACGTGCGGCCCAAGGTGACCGCCCTCCGGCACCAGACCTCCCTCGCGTGGTACGAGCGTATTCGCTGGCGATACCGCGTCAGGTGCGAGGAACGGGGACTGTTCGCCATCGGCCCCGCGAGCATTCAGAGCGGCGACCCCTTCGGCTTCCTGAGGAGCCGCAAGAGCACCGACACCGTGAGCCACGTGCTCGTCTATCCCAGGGTCTACCCCCTTGAGGAGCTGGGCATGACGGCGCACCGGCCTATGGGCGACGTCAAGGGGCAGGTGCAGATATTCACCGACCCTTCGAGACCTATGGGCGTCCGTGACTACCGGGCCGGCGATCCGATGAAGACCATCGACTGGAAGTCCACCGCGCGAGCGCAGAGCCTGCAGGTTCGGCGATACGAGCCGAGCACCAGCTTCATGGCCCTCCTCGTCGTTGCGGTCGATACGACCGCCCCGCACTGGGGCCCCTATGCCCGCGAAAACCTCGAGAGGGTCGTCACCGCCGCGGCGTCGGTCGCCTCCTACTCCGCGGAGCGTCAGCACTCCATCGGCCTGTTCTCCAACGACATGCCCACACGGACCGATCGCATGATGACCGTCTCGCCCGGACACGGCCGCGAGCAGTACGCAGAGGTTCTCGCTGCCCTGGCGGGTCTCCGCGCCTACGCTATACGGCCCATGCACGAGCACCTGGCTCAGAACTACCGACGGTTCCCCTATGGATCGACATTGGTGATCGTCACGGCGTTCATGCCCCCGGAGTTCGTTCAGGTCATCGGCGAACTTGAGCGTCACGGGCACAGGATGGTCGTCATCTACGTGGGCGAGGAAGAGTGCCCTCCTCTGGCGGCCGGCGTGGTGGTCCACAACGTCCGCGAACGACTCGACAGGTTGGAGGCTGAGTATGCCGCTGCGGCAGGATAGAGTCGTACTCACAGCCCACGTGGTCGCCGAGAGCGCCTGGGTCTTTGCGCTCGCGGGGATCATTGGCACGTTTGCCGACTTCGACTCGAGCCCGTTGTCGTGGTACGGAGTGGCCGGCGTCCTGGGACTGTCCGTCCTCTTGAGCCGATTGACGCCCCGAAAGGGCGAAAATGTCGAAGTCCTCTATGCCCTCATGGCCGTCCTGGGCCTAATGGTCGTGTACGTAGCCGTCGCGCTGCACGTCGAGCCGGGACAGATTCGCCCGGCGTGGCCACTCGATTGGCTCATCAACGACGCCGCCGGCGGGTACACGTCGCGCGGCGTATTCGGCGCGATCCTCGGCGCCCTGCTGTGGTGGAGGGGCACCCGCGTCGCCTCCAACGAGTTTCCCACGGACGACCTCGCCTTCACCTTTCGCGTGGGAATGGTCGTTCTCGTCGTCGCGCTGATCTTCGACCTGAACACCGACGTAAGTCTCTCCACCTTCCCCATGGTATTCCTCTTCTTCGGCTCATCGCTTATAGGGCTGAGCGCGGGTCACCTGCTGGAGGAATCACGACGTTCGGCGGACGACCGCACTTGGCTGAAGGCCATCGGCGCAACGGTCGCGGCGATCACGACGTTTGGGCTGCTCATCGCGCTGATCAATCGCGGAGTCCTGTCATTCCTCGCAAAGCCCGCAACGGTGGCGTTGGAGGCCCTGTTTCGGGGAATTCTCTGGGGCATCATAGCCCCCATCGCCTTCTTTTTCGACGTGATCGTGAGCTGGCTCATCAGCTTCTTGAACCTGTTCCAGGGTGAGCGCGAACAGCCCCCGGAGGAGGAGATCAACCCGGAGATACAGGGTTTCCTGCAGACCCTCCAGGAGGAGCAGGAGGCAGCCTCCGAGGGCATCACGCTGCTCCTCCAGATCATCGAGTTTGCGCTGGTGGCCATAGTCGTGGCTATCGTCGTCCTCGTGCTGGGAAAGGCGTTCCGCCGTGTATTGCGCGGACGAGCCCGCAGCACGGAGGGACAGCGCGACTCCGTGGCGCAGGACGCAAACCCCGTCATGGATGTTGCAAAGCTTGCGCTCCGCCTTGTGCCGGACGTGCTGAAGCGGCCACCGCGCAAGGGGTATCGAGTCCCGGACGGCCCGCCGGGCATCGTCGACGCGTTCCGCCTCTACTACGATATGCTCGACACAGCCGAAGAACACGGCATCACCCGCCGAAAGCACGACACGCCGACCGAGTTCCAGGGTCGGGTCGAGGGCACCTTCCCCGACGACGTGGTGCGCCCCTCAACCGAGTCATTCAACCTCGCCATCTATGCCGACGTGCCCGCCGACCGCTCAGTGATCCGGCGCCTGCGTCAAGGACTCAGGGACGCGACGTTAGCGATCCGCAGACAGCGCGAAGAAGAGGACAAGGAAGAGGAATGGTGACTTCCCGTAGGGGCCGTTGTACAATCCCGCGCAACTGACGAGGTCGGGTGATGACATGAACAACGCATCCATCAGAGAGCAAGTTGAACGGTGCATCGAGGAGCTTCGCCGGGGCGAGCTTACCGAGGAGGGTCTGCAGGGCGTCCTCGACTCGATTGACCGGCGGCGCGGGCGTCGTGGCCGCAAGCGACGGCAGGACCTGCTGTACCTTCAGACGCGCTCCACGTCCATCGACTACCCCGTTCTCGGTATGAAGATCCTGGAGAACGGGAAGTTGTGGGACGGTCCCCGCGACCCGGAGGAGTGGCCGTACAAGACCGTGCTCGAGGCCGTCAACGACGGCTGGCGCATCATCAAGTTCCCGGAGATGGCCCTGCTGCTGGACGAGTCCCGCTCCTACGGCCTCGCCTGTGAATTCATCCTCGAACGGTTGAGGGAGGTCTAACCCCATGTCACGCATATACGACTGCCCCCCAAGCCTCGACGAGTTCGGCGTCATCGATTTCTGCAAGAACGGCTACCTGCTTTTCCCCGGCGTCGTCTCGGAGGAGATCAACGAGCGGACAATCGAGTTCATCGAGACGAACCCCGGCCCGGTCGACTACGAGCCGAGCCACATTCTCAATGAGGACTGGTTCGTCGAGAACGTCATCTGCCAGCCGGATGCGGCGGGCGCCGTCCGCTGCCTGCTGGGAAGGGACTTCGGCCTGCCCATCCTCATGAGCAGCCACAAGGTCGAGTGTCCCCAGCCCGCGCAGGAGTGGCACCGCGACGGCGGCTCCAAGTGGGGGCCGCAGGTCAACTACCTCCAGGTCTTCTACTATCCGCAGGACACCCCGGCCGAGATGGGCCCGACGGAAGTGCTTCCCGGCTCCCACCACCTGTTCTCCCAGTCCACACTGATGGGACACTACGGCAGTATCGACGGCGCGAAGTACGCCGAGTGCCCGGCCGGTTCCATCGTCATCACCGCCTACAACATCTGGCACCGTCGCGGCAAGTCGACCGGCAGCGGCGTGAGGCACAACCTCAAGTACAACTACTTTCGCACCACGCAGCCCGGCCCGGCGTGGAAGCACAACCCCGACTTCGACATCACCGACTTCGACTGGCGGATCACCGAGGCCCCGTCGTTCCGCCAGCAGTTCCGCGACTCCTTCGACGCAGCCGAGATGTTCCTCTGGCTCAGCGGCCGCCACGACAAGTTCAATGTCATCGGCGGCCAGGGCTGGCCCATGCCCGGCAACCGCCTAGAACGCCAATACGGCATCCCCGAGGGCATCGAGTAGGGGGTGGCTCGACCACTCCGCATAGGGAAACCACACCGTCATTCCGGCGAAGGCCGGAATCCAGAAAGCCCGCCAGCGGACCGACTGCGGCATCCCGCAAGCTCGACATCGGGAGGGTGAATAGAATGTTATACCAGGCAATTCGCAAGGCCTGCGAGAAGTACCATTCATATGGCTACGGAATCGATTACGCCACGGCTTTAGCTTGCTACCGTGATGCATTCACGAGGCGTCGCAAAGGGGATAGCCCGGACAGACCAAGCCACGAGGAAGCCTGGATTCTCCTGAGTTTCGCGAACGGCTGGAACGCGCGCATGAGAGCAAGTTTTGAAGATATCCATAGCTCCCTCATCAAGATTGAGCCCGATTTGGAGAAACTACGCGGCAAGACGATATTGGATGTATGCCTCGATGAAAGAATAGATGGCAACAGCGCTAGGTTCCTCATAAAGCGTTGCTTCGCTACTTTGAAGGAGTCTGGGGGGGGTAGTGCGGTGGTCGGCCCTTCCAAGATCCTGCACATCATTAATCCTGATCTCTATGTCATGTGGGATACGGCCATAATTGAGAAGTACGGTTGCGGCAAGTACATCTTGTACACAGACTTCCTCAGAAAGATGCAAAGCCTTGCCAACCAAGTCGTCTGTGAGGTCATGGAGCAAGACGAAAGTCATTCTCGCGAGACCGCGATCGCGTCCTTGACAGGTTGCAGACACACTCTTGCCAAAGCCTTGGACGAGTACAACTACGTGAATTTTACCCTCCCTCGCCTTCAGGGTCAGAAAACCTGAGTACGAGCCATGCAACTCGCCTTAGGACAGGCCTTCGGCATCACAGCAACTCTGGCTTCCCTCGCCCTCGCCGCCTTGCTGGCCGCCTGTGGCGACGACCCCACACCGACGCCCCAGCCCCCGGCTCCAACACCCACTCCCATCTCTGCCACCCCCATACCTGCTACCCCAACCGCCACTCCTGAGCCTGCTTCCCAGCCCTGGCAAGCATTCCCCACAACCATAGACGGTTACGCGCGCCTGGTAGAACAGGACGCCGCCGGTCTCGAGTCGATGATCGAAGAGAACATTGAGACCTTGAACGAGGCTATCGGGAAGGACGCCTCCGCCCCCGACGCCTACGTGAAGCGTGGAGCCGCCCGCGTGATCTTGTATGCATACACAAGTGTGTTGCGGACCGATGCGGATAGCCTGCTGGAGCAGGCGGTTGAAGATTTCACAAAGGCCATCAACCGCGATCCGTCCAACGCGAGTGCCTACATTGGTCGAGGAGAGGCCTACGACCAGTGGAACCAGATGGACAAGGCATTCCAAGACTACGAGGCGGCAATCAAACTTATCGACGAATCACTGAGTCGGGATTCCCGAAACGCGGATGCACTTGCCAAACGGGCGTACGCCTATAGTGGCATGGATGAGTATGACGAGGTCATCCAGGACCTGGATGCCGCGATTGAACTTGACCCCGGCAATCCCTGGACTCTCATCAGCCGCTCGTTGGCACACTCGTGGAAAGGCGACATCGACGCCGCCATTCGGGACCTGGACACGACCATACGCTTCGATCCTTACTCAGTTACTGCCTACAACGCGCGAGGGTCCCATTACATCGATGTGGGAGAGCACGAAAAGGCACTACGTGACTTTGACAAGGCGATAGGTCTCAATCCCAACTTCCGTTGGGCGTACGGCAATCGTGGGAATCTTCACCACATAATGGGCGACTATGACAGCGCAATTCAAGACTACAGCAGGGCAATCTCAATTCGTCCGTATAGCGTTGCCTACAGAAATCGCGGGAACGCCTACCACGGCATTGGAGAATACGACAAAGCGATTCAAGACTATGATGTCGCAATCGACCGTTTCCCTGATCACCCTCAAACTTTCGTTGACCGCGGGGATGCCTACTTCATGAAGGATGAATACGACAGGGCAATAGAAGACTACAATGCCGCCATCGGACTCGACGAGTACAATGCCTATTCATACTACAGCCGGGGTTGGGCCCACTTGTTACAGGGAAATATGTCGAAGGCCCGGGGGGACTTCAACGAGGCCCTTGACCTTGGGCACGACAGCAACGAAATCGCAAACGCGCTCGCCGCCGTTAAGAGCCTGGAAGAGAACGGATGACGGATACCGTATAGAGGGGCCAACAATGCTAGCTCCGTGGAGCGTGTTCGCTAGTTCGGTCATATGGCTTAGTGCGGCGCTGTGTAGCCTGGCGCTCGCCTTGGTGCTAGCCGCCTGTGGCGACGACCCTGCGCCGACACCCGAGCCCCTGCCTCCGACTCCTGCGCCTGCCACGCCGGTACCCGCAGCCGCTACTCATACCGCTGCTTCCCAACTCTGGCGAGACTTGCCCTCCACCTCCTTTGAGTACACTATCCTGGCCGAGCTGGACCCCACCGGTCGTGAGGCGATGATCGAAAACGCTGTTGAGACTTTGAACGAGTACATACTGGGAGACTCCACGAACGTCGACGCCTACGTGAGGCGAGGAGTCGCATACACGGCCATGTACTACTACAGTTGGCCGGACAGTGACGAAGGCTTTATTGAACAAGCGATGGCAGACTTCGCGAAAGCCATCGACCTCGATCCGTCGAACGCGAACGCATACATAGGTCGAGGGGATGCCTTCTATCGTTGGAAGCAGTTGGATAGAGCGAGACAAGAGTACGACACGGCGATCCAACTCCTCAGCGAAGCTATCGGCACCAATTCCAACGATGCGGAGACTTACATCGCTAGAGCGAAAGCCTATAGGTTCAGGAGTGACCCTGATAAAGCAATCCAGGATCTCGACGCAGCAATCAGGCTGGCCCCTGATAACCCTGAAGCCTTTTACATCCGTGGACACGCCTACGCACAGAAGGGCGAGGACGGCAAGTCTATCGAAGACTATGACATGGTCATCCTTCTCGATCCAAACCATGTTCATGCTTACAACATGCGAGGGTTTATGCATGTTCTTGCGGACGAATATGACAAGGCAATTGCAGACTACGAAACGGTCATACGTCTGAATTCGAATTTTCGGTGGGCGTACGGCAATCGAGGAGATGTCTACATTTCGTTGGGGGAATACGACAGGGCCATTCAAGACTTTGACGGGGCCATCGCGATCCGTCCATACACTGTTGCCTATAGGGGCCGAGCGGCGGCCTATTTCAACAAAGGTGAGTATGACAGGGCGATCGACGACTATAGTACTGCCATCAGTCGCAACCCCAGTCACCGTCAAACTTACGTTGACCGAGGAGACGCCTACTACATGAGCAGCGAATACAATAAGGCGATCGAAGACTACGATGCCGCCATCAGTCTCGATGAGAACGATGCCTATCCGCACTACAGCCGGGGTTGGGCAAATTTGTCACTTGGCGACGAGTCGAAGGCGCGAACAGACTTCAACAAGGCCCTTGAGTTGGGGTACGACATCGACGAAATAGAGGCCGCGCTCGCCGAGCTCAAGAAACTGGAAGACAACGGTTGACGGATACCGTATAGAGGGGCCAACAATGCTAGCTCCGTGGAGTGTGTGCGCTGATTCGGTCATGTGGTTGCGAGCGGCGCTGTGTAGCCTGGCACTCGCATTGGTGCTAGCCGCGTGCGGCGACGACCCTGCGCCGACACCCGAGCTTGTTGCCACGCCGTCGCAAGACTTCCCCTCCACCTTCGAAAAGTACGGCCGTCTAGCCGAGGAGAACCCCGCCGGACGCGAGTCGATGGTCGAAGAAGCTGTTGAGGCGTTGAGCGTGGACATTAAGCGTGACCCCAACAACGCCGATCTCTACGTGAAGCGTGGAGTCGCCTACGCACTCAAGCACTATCATAGTGGTGGTGGAGGCAGTGACGAGAGCTTACTTGAAAAGCCGATTGAGGACTTCGCTAAGGCCATCGACCTTGATCCTGCCAACGTGGACGCATACATAGGTCGAGGCGAGACTTACGATCGTTGGAATCAGACGGATCAAGCGAACCAGGATTATGACATGGCGCTTCAACTCCTCAATCGAGCCATCGGTCTCGATTCCAAAGACGTTGATGCGTACGTAGACCGGGCGAGTGTTTATAGGATCAAAGAGGAGTACGAGAATGCGATCCGAGACTACAATGTTGCGCTTGAACTCGATCCTGACAACCCCGACATACATTACGCCCGCGCACGTTCCTATTCACTGAAAGGCGAGTATGGCAAGGCGATCGAAGATTATGACAAGGCCATCCTTCTCGATCCAGACCATGTTCACGCCTATAACAACCGAGCTGGCATGTATCGCGTAATAGGCGAACTAGACAAGGCCCTCCAAGACTACGACAAAGTCATGAGTCTGAGTCCGAATTTTCGGTGGGCGTAAGGCAATCGTGGAAATATCTACAACGAGATGGGTGAATACGACAAGGCTATACGGGACTTTGATAAGGCCATCCAAATCCGTCCGTACCCCGCTGCATATTCAGGTAGAGGGCGTGCCTACTCTTTCAAAGGCGAATACGGCAGAGCGATTGAGGACTTTGATGATGCCATCAGCAGCTATTCTGGTCACGCTCAGACGTACGTTGACCGAGGGTACGCCTACTACATGAAGAGTGAATACAATAAGGCGATCGAAGACTACGACACCGCCATCGGCCTCGACGATAACAATGCCTATTCGTACTACAGCCGGGGTTGGGCCCACTTGTTGCAGGGGAATATGCTGAAGGCGCAGTCGGACTTCAACAAGGCCCACGAGTTGGGGTACGACAAGGACGAAATAGAGGCCGCGTTCGCCGAGCTCAAGAAACTGGAAGAGAATGGTTAACGGTTATCGCAAAAGGGGGCCAACCAGACTCGCTCCGTGGAGCGTGTGCGCTAATTCGGCCATGTGGCTCCAAGCGGCGCTGTGTAGCCTGGCACTCGCATTGGTGCTAGCCGCGTGCGGCGACGACCCAACGCCGACTGCTACTTCCCTGCTATCGCAGGCCACGCCCTCTAGCTTTGACGACTACAGGCGTCTGGCCGAGGAGGACCCCGCCGGTCGCGACTTAACGTTCGAAAAGGCTGCTGAGACGTTGAGTGACGAGATCGCAAGAGACTCCGCCAACGTCGACGCCTACGTGAAGCGAGGAGCCGTCTACACGGCCATCTACGTCTATAGCGGCAGGCCACCTGACCGGGACGAAGACGCTGTTGAACAAGCCGTGGATGACTTCACGAGTGCCATTGACCTCGACCCGAGCAACGTCAAGGCTTACATCGGTCGAGGCAGAGCTTACGGCCTTGGCGAAGAGCGCGAGAAGGCCGACGAGGACTACCGGACGGCGCTGGAGCTCCTCAACGAATCTATCTATCTCGATTCCAACGATGTTGAGGCATACATTCATCGAGCGAAGGTCTATTCACTAACCCGTGAACCCGATAAAGCCATTCAGGACCTCGACGCCGCGATCAGACTCGACCCCGGCAATTCGCTCGCCTATTTCGCTCGAGCGTCTGCCTACTTAGCAAAGCGGGAGGACGACAAGGTGATCGAGGACTTCGGCATGGTCATTCTTCTCGATCCAAACTTCGCCCACTCATACAACACTCGAGGTAGCATATACGCTCGTGCCGGGCAACATGACAAGGCAATTGAAGACCTCGACAAGGCAATCAGTCTGAACCCGAAATATCGTTTGGCGTATGGCAATCGAGGAAGTGTCTACGGTGAAATGGGTGAGTACGACAAGGCCATCGAGGACTTTGACAAAGCAATCGAGATTGAGCCGTACATCGCTGCCTATGCCAATCGAGGACGCACCTTCCGCCTGAAAGGCGAATATGACAGAGCGATTGAGGATCTTGACCTTGCTATCAATCGCCTTCCCAACAACCCTCAAATATACTTTGAACGTGGACTGGCCCACTCGTCTCTAGGTGACACCTTGAAGGCGCGGTCGGACCTCAACAAGGCCCTTGAACTGGGATACAACCGGGACGAAGTTGAAGCTGAGCTCAAGAAGCTGGACGACGACCGATGATGAAATTGGCTTTACCAAAAATACTTGCTCCGTGGACACGAGCGACGCTCTGTAGCCTGGCACTCGCCGCCGTCTTAGTCGCGTGCGGCGACGACCCTGCGCCGAAGTCCACGTCTGACTCCGACCCGTTCGAAGACTTGCCCTCAAACGTCGATGGTTACATGGACCTGGGGGAGATGGATCCCGCCGGATTCGAATCGATGGTGGAAAAGAACATTGAGACGTTGAGCGAGCAAATCAGAAATGACTCCACCAACGTCGACTCCTACGTCAAGCGTGGAGTCGCCTACGTGTCCCTGTATGCATACAGTGGCCCTGCCGGCGGAGACGAAGGCTTACTTGAACAGGCGGTTGCAGACTTCACAAAGGCCATCGACCTCGATCCGTCCAACGCGAGCGCCTACATTGGTCGAGGAGAGGCCTACGACTTTTGGATGCAGAGGGACAGGGCCGTGCGGGAGTACGACACGGCAGTCAAGCATCTCACCGAGTCAATCGGCCGCGACTCCCAGGACGTGGATGCACTTCTTGAGCGTGCGTATGCATATAACGGTTTGCATGAATTCGACAAGCGTCTTCAGGATCTGAACTCCGTGATTGAACTTGCCCCGGGCAATCCGGAGACTCTTATCAGTCGCTCATTCGTGCACTACCAGAGCGGCGAGCTGGACATTGCCATTCGCGACTTGGACGCTGCTATACGCCTCGATCCTAACTCGGTTAGTGCCCATAACTCTCGAGGCTCCGCTTTCATTGAGACGGAGGAGTACGACAAGGCGCTACGGGACTTTGACAAGGCGATAAGCCTCAATCCCAACTTCCGATGGGCGTACGGAAATCGTGGGAGTGTCTACTATCTAAAGGGCGAATACGAGAGAGCCATTCAGGACTACGGCAAGGCAATCGCAATCCGTCCGTACAACGTTGCCTATAGGAACCGGGGCAGGGCCTACTACGACATCGGCGAATATGATAAAGCAATTCAAGACTACAGCACCGCAATCGACAAATCTCCCGATTACACTGCTGGCTATAGGTACCGGGGGAACGCCTACTACATGCAGGGCGAATATGACAAAGCAATTCAAGACTACAGTTCCGCCATCGACAATTCTCCCGAATACCCGCAAACGTACGTTGACCGGGGGTTCGCTTACTACATGCAGGGCGAATACGGTAGGGCTATTGAAGATCACGCCTCCGCCATCCGTCTCGATGAGAACGATCCCTCCGCATACTTCGGCAGAGGCTTAGCCCACTCATCGCTCGGCGACGCGTCGAATGCGCGTTCAGACCTCAACAGGGCCCTTGAACTTGGGCACGACAGAGACAAAGTTGAAGCCGAGCTCAAGAAACTGGACAACAATCTTTGACGGATGCTCTTGGGGTTCCCAACCCCGTGCTTCCCATGTAAAGTTCGGCGTAACATCCTCGCGGAGGAGAAATCATGGCCCTTCCCAACGAGTTCCGTTTACAAAAATTCACGCGGCGCGAATTCCGGCTGGCCCGCGAGGAGGGTAAGTTCGACGTCGCCGTCGTGGCGACAGGGAGCATCGAGCAGCACCTCGAACACCTCGCCTTCGAGCAGGACATCGCGAGCAGTTCCCGCGTCGCCGAGATGGCCGCCGAGCGCCTCTACCCACAGGTCGTCCTGGCCGTCCCCATCAACGTGGGTATCGCCGAGCACCACATGCACTCCGTCGGCACCCTGACGGTCAAGCCGAGCACTTGGCTCGCCGTGGTCTTCGACACCGTGGAGACGCTGATGCGACACGGCATCCGCAAGGTCCTCATCCTCAACGGGCACGGGGGCAACCGCCGTCCGATCTACGGCGTGATGAGCCAGTGGCAGATGTTCTTCGAACGCGAGCACGGCGACATCGATCTGCGGTTCCACAACTACTGGGACGTGCTGACCCACGAGATCGTCAACTCCATCCAGTCCAAGCCTGGCTACCCGAGCCACGCCCGCGAGTTTGAGACGTCCATGGCAATGCACCTCTTCCCTGAGAACGTGCGAGTCGAGGACATCTCCCACTCCGAGGACGAAGGCGCCTCCGCCGCCACCGCCGACAAGGGGCGCCAACTAACAGAGAAGACCATCGACGGCGTCGTAGAGCTCCTAGAGGGCATGATCGCCGGCGATTCGGATGAGAGTCCGACGCCTAGCCTGAACATCCCAAAGCGGTAGAGAACCAGGTTCGTGGTGCTGGGTGTGCTGGGTCTTGCTGAACAGGCCGGCGGCGCATGCCGCGAGAGTTCCTGTACAATTGGTGAAACCACGTGACTCTCGCCCTTCATTGCCCAATCAACCCGTAATCGCCATTACCGCCGGCTCCGACGACGATGGTCGGCTCTATAGCGACCTCATCAGCCGCTGCGGAGGCGTACCGCTCCTCATCACGCCCGACTCGATCGAGCGACACGATCAGCTTGGTATCGTAGGAGGGCTTCTGCTGGGGAACGCCCCCGCCGACTTCAACAACGGCGCGTCTCTAGTGCTCAACGACACCATGACCCGCCTCCTGCCCACCGTGCTCGACTTCGATCTGCCGGTCATCGCCGTCGGTGACGGGATGCACTCGCTCAACATTGCCATGGGAGGCAAGGGGCCTCGGCCCGTAACCGACCACGACGGCGACGACGACAAAGCGGCCCGCCACCACATCTACGTCGCGCCTGGAAGCAAGCTGGCATCCATTGTAGGCGCGGGCGGCTTCGTGCGAGTAAACAGCCTCCATCGGATGGGTATGCGAGACGCGCAACGGTCCCCCGACCTCATGACCGCCGCTTACGCCGTCGAGGATGGGATCATCGAGGCGGTCGAAAGCCCCGACTATTCGCTCGTCATCGGCGTCCAGTTCCGGCCCGACCGCCCCCGTGAGGTCCCGCCAAACTTCGACAACCTCTTCCACCTTCTTGTCGAGCGCGCGGGACGGTAGGCGGGAGTTTCGTCGCCACTCATCCGGGATGGTATAATCGGCCTATGGTTGTAGCGCCACAGACATACCGGTTCACAGCAGAAGAGTATTACCGCATGGGTGAGGTAGGAATCTTGCCCCCCGACGTCCGCGTGGAACTGGTCGGCGGGGAGATCAAGAGAATGCCACCTATTTATCCACCTCATGCAAGCATCGTAGACCGGCTGAACTCGGCATTGAGCCGGCTACCTGCCGGACTTGCAATCGTTCGGGTGCAGAACCCAATACGGTTGGACGATTTCAACGAGCCGCAGCCCGACGTAACGGTCCTGCGGTACCGAGGCGACTACTACGGCAACCAACACCCGACGCCCGCCGACGTGCTACTGACGATCGAGGTCGCGGACACATCGTTACGTTATGACCGTGACGAAAAGATGCCCCTCTACGGGAGGGCCGGAATCCCCGAAGCGTGGCTGATCGATGTCCAAGCCCAGACGGTCACGGTCTTCACGGAGCCTCATGCCGATGGATACGGCCAGGAGCGAGTCGTGACTCGAGGACAAGAGATCGTGTCCCTGGCCGTGGAAGGCCTGCGCCTGCAGGTCGACGAGGCTCTCGGATAGCCCTCCGCTCGCCCTTCTCCCCTTTATAGCCCCTCTCTCAGACCTGCAAATTCGCGCCGTTGCGTGTAGGATGGTCGCGCCAAATGCGCGGAGGGCGTCCAATGACTGACGACACCTGGAACATCGTAGTAACCACCCCGGACGCCGTCGTGCGCGACTACCCGAACATCCTCCAGCAGATGGCCGATCTCAAGTATTCCGCAGTGGTCATACGGGGATTCTATCCCCTCGATTACTGCGAAGAAGTCGTCCGTCGCATCGAGGCCGACACCACCGGCCTGGTCGATGTGAAGCAGTATTTCACGACCGGCGGCGACAAGCTGGAGCTGCGCTACATAGGGCCGGGTCTTGGACGGTACGTCGGTGACCGGGAGGGCTTCTTCCGCGAGTCCCGCCTCTCCGATGACAAGTTCGAGCGGCTCTACGACGGTCTGCCCGATGCCAGAATCATGGTGCGGGAGATGATCGGCAGACTCCTCCCCGACCGCGAGGTTATCGTCCCCGAAGAGCACGGCGAGCGGTACTCCGACGCCGTCATACGCATCGCCGTCGAGGGCGACTCCGCAGCCCTCCACCGCGATAGCGCCATGGAATACTTCAAGGGCTGGATGGTCTCGCAGTTCCCTACGCAGTTCTCGGCCCTCGTCTGTCTTCCGATGGCGGAGTCGGGAGGGGAGCTTCACGTCTATAGACGCCGCTGGACGCCGGACGACGATGCTCGAAGGGTGGATGGAGCGACGGGATACCCACCCTCGCTGGTAGAGGGTTCGCCGCTCTCTACGATCGTCCCCCGGGAGGGCGACCTGTACATCTTCCACCCGGAGATTTTCCACGACATCGCCCCCATGTACGGTCCGCGCAACCGCATCACGCAGGGCATCTTCTTCGCCATGTCCGATACCGACAAACGTGTGGTCACATGGGGATGAACGTTGCGTTCCTACATGAAGAACGCCGTT
Organism: Chloroflexota bacterium; assembly: GCA_026713145.1. Taxonomy (GTDB): domain Bacteria; phylum Chloroflexota; class Dehalococcoidia; order Lucifugimonadales; family VXLM01; genus VXLM01. The sequence continues at coordinate 18,913 of JAPOPA010000121.1, read as the reverse complement.
CCGCCATACGAAGACCAATAACTTTCAGAGGAGGCCGCATATTATGAGGTGGGACCTGCTGATTCGGCGCGGCACCGTTGTTGATCCAAGCCAGGGTCTGCACGGCATCGCCGACGTGGCAATTTCCGGTGACAGGATCGCCGCGGTGGGAGTCGGACTGAACGAGGCGAACGCCGACAAGGTGATCGACCCCGCCGGCAAACACGTGACCCCGGGGTTCATCGACCTGCACACGCACAACTTCGTCTCCAGCCCAAAGCTGCCGAGCCTCGATGTCGACACGACGAGCCTCGCGTACGGTTGCACGACCGTCCTCGACGCCGGGACCGCTACGCCAAGCGAGTTCCCGCACTACTGGGAGACGGACATCGCCGAGGCCAAAACGCGGATATACGCCCTGATCCGGATGCCCATGCCCTACGGGCCCGATCCTGCCACGGTCGAGGAGGCGGCGTCCGTCATCAAACAGTACGACGACGTGCTCATCGGCATGAAATACCACCACTCACAGCACTACGTCACGCTGCCACTCGCACGCGAGGCGGCGGACTTCGCGGGCGGCATCCTCATGGCCGAAGCCTACGGCGCGCCCATCCCGCAACTCCTCGACTACATGAACCCCGGCGACATCGTCACTCACACATTCCACGCTTCCTTCCGCTACCCCCTGTGGGACCACCGGGGAGAGGTCTGGCCAGCAGTGTGGGACGCCGTTGAGCGAGGCGTATATCTCGACATCGGACACGGCGCCCGCGGGTTTGCGTTCCGCACGATGGAGTACGCCCTCGAAAAGGGCCTCAAGCCAACAACGATCAGCACCGATGTGCACAGAATGAATGTGGACGGTCCGACATACGATATGCCGACGACGATGTCGAAGATGCTGGCGCTGGGCCTTTCGCTCGACGAGGTGATCGAGATGTCCACGACAGTCCCTGCGAAGGCCCTTCGTCAACAGGGTACCATCGGCACGCTCAAGCCCGGCGCGAAGGCCGACGTCACGATCAGCGAGCTGGCCGAGGGCCGGTTCGAGTATTTCGACGTGCTGCACGAGAAACGCATCGGCACGCAGCGCATCCTGCCTGAAACGGTCGTATATGGAGGCGTGATCTACGACGGCCCGCGCTACGAACCGGGCGACATGACCCACGCGACCGACGCCCCGCCCGGCTTCATCGAGGGCACCTGACGGAGCGTGTGATCTCTCTGTTTTCCCCTGCAATTTCGACCCGGCATAGCGTTGCCGGCCAGGCCCTTAACGGAGACAGGCCCACCGGATTCCGGTGGGCCTGTCGGCTTAGCTACCTATCCTTTGTACGATTGCGTCACTACCAGACCTTCTTCGTGCACCTGTCGTAAGGACTGCCGCCCTGGATGAATGCCCAGCTCGAGCAGTAATTCGAGCGGTTGCCCGGGTTGTGGTAGTTGTCGATCCCGTCCTCGAAGAAGCGGGCCCAAGCGCTGAAACCGTTGTGGTCGCGCTCGTGCGTGATCGGCTTGTTGCGGAAGTTGTTCCTGCTGAGGTAAATGCCTCGGAACACGCCCGAGTATGCACAGCAGTTCAGCGCCCAAAGCTGGTCGGCGTTGGTCGCAAACATCTCCTTGCCTGCCTCTACCCTCTTCGGGTCCAGGTTGTTGTAACCGAGTCCGTCGACCCAGAGCTCGGACTGGCGCATGAGCAGTCCGCCGGCGTCCGCCGGGAACTCATCTGCGCCTGCCAGCGGGAGCCACGCGGGATCGCCGCCGGTGGGCGCCATGCCCTCTTGACCCTTGCTGGCATACCACTTGCCGATTTCGCCGGCAAGGTCGCCCCGGGTCAGGGGAGCGAGGCTCGTCCACTGGACCATCCACGGGTTGTACTGGTAGGCCGAGTAGTCGCGCGCAATGCCCGTCGTCTGGAGGCTGTCACGCGTCGTCTGCTGAACGGCGGCGATGTTGGTCTTTATGCCCACGTCTTCCCAGGCAGCCCTGAGAATCTCAGCAGCCTGTGAAACGGCGGGGTTCGGGCTGGTTCCAATCGTGATCTGCATCTCGATCGTGCCCGAACCGTCCGCATGCATCCGGAAGTTGTCACCGTCCCGCGTCGACAGTCCCAAGTCGTCGAGCATCTGGTTCGCTTTGTCGACGTCCTGCCGAATATGGAGCATCCGATACTCGTCGCCAGGGTAGTACGGGTTGTTCGGTCGCGGTACGCGGTTCTGCACCACGCCAATGCCCGAGAGTACGAGGTCGTTGAGCACTTCCTTGTCCACCGTGAGTGACAGAGCGATTCGGAAGTCCTGCGTCCTCACGAGCTCACCGATGCGCGGGTCCTCGTTGTAGGTCTGCTGCATCGTCGTGCTCAGGTCGGCTCCACCGCTGCTCGGCCAGTGGAATATCGAGAAGTCGCCCTTGACCATGTTTGAGACGTACAGCGGAAGCTCGCCGGGGATGAACGTGGAAGTTCGTCCGTCTTCTTCACCGGCCATCGCGCGGAACACGATAACGTCCCGGTTTTCCAGCTTCGGCATCACTGCCCCGTCCATGTAGGGGATCTGGTTCCCTTCGGGATCCACGAACCAGTGGTACTGGTTCTTCTCCCACTCGGTCAGCGACTCACTGTCGCTCAGCGCGCAGAACGGAGCGGCGCACGGGATCTCCGTGATGTTTGAATAGACGTGCCAGCGATCGTTCAGCAGCGCTGTCAGGTCGGCGTGGCCCTCATCCTGGATGAGCTTGTCGATGGCCGCCTGTCCCGCGTACTGCGGATAGTACTTCTGCATCTTCGGGTGGCTGACCATGCACACACGGTTCGGGCCGCATAGTGAGCTTGGCGTCGCCCGCGACTCCATGATCGTGAAGATCGGGTCGTCGTAGGTCAGCGTCCACGTTGTGTCGTCCACTACATTGAACTTCGGCGGGTTCTGCGTGACGGGAGAACTGGCCCACAACGGGAACGTCCCGCCAAACAGCGCGGGTGTCAGGTTAAGTTCCCACGCGAACTCCACCGAATCCATGTCCAATGGATGGCCGTCCGACCACTTGAGACCGCGGCGGTTCGTGAACGTCCACACACGGCCGTCTTCACTGACTTCCCAGCCCTTGCCGACCCACGGGAACCACTTGAGGCCTCCCAGCGAGTCGCGGCGGTTCCAGCTTGCCGTGATCCACTCACCGATGTAGTTGTGAGTCTGGATCTGGCGGTAGTACCCACCATACACACCGATGCCGTCAGGCCCGGCGAGGACCTCTACGTCCTCAGGAACCGGCAGGCGCTCCTCCAGCGGGGGAATCTTGCCCTCCTGTACCAGCTGATACGAGTAGGGCGACTCGAAGAACTGCGTCGGCTTCGGGCCGTCATAGTCCTGGAACACCCAGACCTCGCCCGGCACCTGCTGCCTGGCGGGCTTCCAATTATGCGGGCTCGTCGGTGGGCAGTCGGTAACCTCATAGCCCTTGTTCCTGCAAACCTCGGGCTGCATGATCGATTCGTCCACGATATTCTGGACGTCGGCGGCCGTCAACTGCCCTTCTCGCAGCTCCTCGGTTGCCATCGCAGCTTCCTCGATGGCCTTGTTCGTGGCCTCGAGCGAGGCAGCAACGATCGCCTGCACCTGCTCTGCGGAAAGCTGGTCGGCTGCCGCGTCCTGGATGGACTTCGTGACCAGGGCCTCAAGGTCACCGCGTGTGACTGCTCCGGCCTGCACGGATCCAACTGCCGCCTCGACCATCCTGCTGATTTCACTGGCGCTGACGCCCTCAGGGACCGATGCCGCAACCGACTGCTCAACCAGGGACTGCAACTGACCAAAGTCAATCGTCGCAGGCTCAGGCACTGGTAGCTGGCTGACCGACCGGTCGACGATCGACTGGACCTCGGCCGCGCTCAACTGGCCCTTCGTCGCGTCTTCCAACGCGCTCTGGAGCTCGGCTGCGGTAACGCCTTGACCGGCAGACATTACGGCGTCTTCAACCAACTTCTGTATGTCAGCATTTGATGACTGACCCTCAGCGACGGCGTCCCTAACCATAGCTGCGATGTCCGCGGCAGGGACGGGTGTCGGCGCATCTGGCTCGTCGCTGCCACAGGCAAACGCAATACCTATTGCGATGCTGGCCGCAAACAGCGCCAGCACCTTGAACTCTAATATCCTACTACGCATAAAACTCCTCCTCACAATTGCCAAACTTCCTTACCTATCCTGATCTTCCGCCATCCGTGCTGGGACGGTTTCGCTTCACTCGACAGGGTATATCGCCGAGACGACCCGCCCCGATTTAGACGAACTTAGAAAACTACAACATATCTTCCCATTTACTGTCAAGCACTCTGAACTCAGTTAAGAGCGAAAACGTCTGCTACGGGTACCGGACGAGGTGTCGCCTACCTCACTCGTTCACAACAACCCCAGGGCCGCCTCCTGCGGCGAGCTCCTGGCCGGGTCGTCCAAGAGCGTCTCCCTGTGGATCTACCCGCCGAGGACGGGCTATCACCTCGGCGATGACGGAAGCGCCGGTGTGGCAGGTCCTTTCTTTCTGATCGCGTCACCCGCCGACAAAGAAAGTGGCCGGTCGCATCGCGACCGGCCACTCGTTCAGTTCAAGGCTTGTCTACAAGCGCTGACTGTCTAGTCCCGACTAGTCCCAGTATGCGGGATCGAGGAAGTTTACCGTCTGGTACTTCTTCGCCCGGTTGCCGGGATTGTTCAGGTTGTCGATACCGTCTTCGAAGTAGAACCACTCGACCGGATGACCGCCTGCGGGCGACCAGTTCTTGGGCACGTTGCGCATGTTGTTGCGCTTGAGCTTGAGCGCCCGGAACAGGCCGGCGTAGGCGACGCCGCCGATCTTGTACTTCTGCTCTGAGTTAATCCGGAAGAGTTCCTGCCCCGCCGCCACGCGTTTCGGCGACAGCAAGGAGACGACCCATCCCTCTGTGATCAACTCTTGCAGCCTGAGCATGTGGCCGCTGATGTCGGCTGGATAGGTTCCATCCGGGGCCATGGCGCCGTACACGTCGGTGTACTCGGCGTCGGGACCCGTCGGGGGCATACCCTCTTCACCACGGGTGGCGTAGTACTGACCGATTGCGGGACCCTGTGGGTCCTTCGTCGTCGGGGCCACGCGGTTCCATGCGTTGGACCACGGGTTCGTTCCACCCTCGGTCGAGGAGAAGAACTCGAAGTACTCGGTCGGCGGGATGCTGGTGTTGCCGGCGCGCGAAGACTGATCGGCAATCTCCAGTTTGATTCCCAGGGCCTTGAAGTCGCTCTGCAGCCACTCCACGAATGGGTAGTGCGAGTTCGACTGGAAGAACATGGAGAGAGGTCCGGAGCCGTCCTTCCTGTCGACGAAGCCGTCGCCGTCAGCATCCGTGTAGCCCATCTTCGTCAAGAGGGACTTGGCGCGGTTCAGATCGTAGTCTGTGTCCAGGGTCCTCCAGTGCTCACCCGGGAAGTACGGAGTCGAGGGGTGCGGCACCATGTTCTGAGGGGTGCCCAGGCCGGAGGCCAGAGACTGGTTCGCGCCGTTCCTGTCCCATGCCACGGAGAGGGCAATGCGGAAGTCACGGGTGCGGAGCAGCTGTCCGATCTCGGGATCGTCCACGTACTCCTGGTTGTTAATGAACGTGGAGTCTGCACCGTCAGGCGAGTCGTGCTTCAGCACGCTGTAGTCGCCCTGTACGGAATTCTGAAGGTACAGAGGCATCTCCTTGGTATCCAGGTCCCAGCGAGACCAGTCGCTCTCACCGTTCATCGTCCGGAAGATGCCGACCTCTCGACTCTCGGTGCGGATACCGATCCACTCGTCCATGTACGGAAGCTGGTTGCCCTCAGGGTCGACGGACGGGTGGTAGTGGTTGCGCTCAAACTCGGTGGATTCGGCGCCCGACTGCTGACTGCGTGCCCAGAAACCGCCGAAGACAGGGTTGTAGTGGTTATCTCCCCTGTAGATGTAGTTGATGTCGTAGGTGGTCGGTACCGGCTCCGACGGAGGACCCTCGAATCCGCGAACGTTGCGGATGAACGAGAAGTTCTTCACCCAGTTCGGCTGATTGTTCGCCTCAAGTATCGCCGGAATCTCGGCGTTGTTGAACTTGATGTGGTACCGCTTCTGAATGTGAGAAGGCGAGATGAAGCACCTTGGGCATCCCTTGATGCCGGAGAAGATGTTCATCGCCGTCGACTCCATGAAGCTGAAGTTCGGGTCGTCGAAGAAGACCTTGAAGGTCGAGTCGTCGATGAACTGCACCCTCATGTCGTTGCCGGTAATCGGAGACGTGAGCACTGCGGGAAGGCCCGGCATCAGCTCCTTGTTGAGCATCAGGTCTTCAAGAGCGAACCGAATGTCCTCCATGGTGTGGGGATATCCGTCCGACCAGCGGGCGCCGTTTCGCATCTTGAACGTGAACTCGTCGCCAGACTCATTGGACTCGAACACTCGGAACATGCTCGGTACGAGCAGGAGGCCGTCCGGGGACATCTCAAGGCCGTAACCCATGCCCATGTCGGTCTGGGTGATGTTGCCCGCTCGGGTCGTTCTCAGGCTTCCGCCGTATACTCCGATCTCGTCACCCGGAGGGAGGATGAAGACGTTCTCCCAATTCGGGAGGCGCTCATCGACCGGCAGAATCGTGCCCGCTGCCACGGCGGCTGCGGACATGGGAGACTCTTTATACGGCACCTGCGTGAAGTTCTCGTTGGACGTGCCGGTGATGATGTGGAATGCACGGCCGAATGAACCGGCGTTTATCCTCTCGGCCATATAGCCGGTTTCCTCTTCTATCATCATGGCTTCCTGGGCTGCCTTGGCTTCCTTGGCGAGATCGGCCGCTTCCATGGCCGCCATTCCCGCTTCCTGGGCCGCCTTACCGGCGTCCATGGCCGCCATTGCTGCTTCGTCAATCGCCTGGTTGGTGGCCTCAAGGGACGCTGAAACAATCGCCTGCACCTGGTCTGCGGTAAGCGCGTCCGCTGCCGCGTCCTGGATGGACTTCGTGACAAGTGCTTCCAAGTCGCCGCGAGTGACCGCGCCGGCCTGGGCGGCGCCCACCGCAGCCTGGACCATTCGATTGATCTCGGAGACATCAATGCCCTCAGGCGCTGACGCGGCAACTGCGGACTGAACCAGCGAGCTCAGTTGGCTGGTGTCGAACTCAGGGACGGGGATGCCACTGACCGACTGGTCGACGATCCGCTGCACGTCGGCGGCAGAGAGACCGCCGGCCGTGGCGTTGTTGACGATGGCCTCTACGTCCGCACGAGTGAGGCCCTCCTGGCCCGCCAGCGCGGCAGCAACTGCTGCTTCGATGTCGCCTGACGCACTAGTACCTTGTGCGTTCACGGCGTCCTGAATTAATTTGGCCACGTCCACTGTTGGGGCGGCGGCAGGTGCAGTGTCATCGTCACTGCTGCCGCATGCTGCAGCAAGCGCCAACACCAATATCGACGCAAACAACGCCGCCAACCCTATCCTTAGTGATCTAGTACCCATAATGAATCCTCCTCTCGAATTCACTGACTATTCCGTTCCTTACTGTCTCTCTTCCAACGATAAGCCGGATCCGCACTATGCTCCCTTCGAAATCGCCTGAATCGTCCTCCCCATCCAACGGGTGCACCGCACTTAAGCATATCTTCCCGTTGAATGTCAAGCGCTCTGAACTCAGTTAGCTACAAAAGCGTCTACGGCGGGTACCCCACGAGGGTCGCCTGCCTTACTCGTTCACAACAACGCCCAGTGCCGCATCCAACCCGTTTATCCGGTGGGACGAGGCATGGGCCTCCTCCGGCGGCGCGCTCTTGATGAGGTCGTCCGAGAGCGTTTCCTGGCGGATGTAGCCTTCGTGTGCGGCGATTACTTCGTCGATGCCGGAGTCGCCGGTGTAGTAGGTGGTAATCCTGTCCGCGATGTCAAATCCCGCGTCGCGTCGCATGTTCTGGATCTGGTGCACGAGTTCGCGGGCCCGACCCTCCAACTCGAGCTCCGCCGAGATCTCCGTCGTGACGGCGGCCGAGTACCCCTGCTCGGCTATGACCGAGAACCCCTCCTTGTCGGTGGCGCTCACCACGATCTCGTCCGGCTCCAACGTATACTCACCAAGCTCGACCTGCTGGTTTGCCGACACTATACGAAAAACCTCGGACGGCTCGGCCTTGGATATCGCCCCGACCACCTGTCCAACGTCTCTCCCGTACTTCGGCCCGAGCAACTGGAAGTTCGGCTTGATCTCCAGGTTGGCGACGGTCGAGACGTCGTCGAGTACGCTGATCTCTTTTGCGTTCAACTCGTCTCTGACCTGCGGCGCTACCTGTTCGAGCAGGTCACTCTCCGCGTCCGTCCTTAACTTGAATGCGACCTTTGCCACTGGCTGCCGGACCTTGATCCCCGCCTTGCTGCGCGCCGCGCGCCCCAGGCTGGAAAGCCGCATCGCAAGCCGCGTCGCGTCGTCGAGCCGCGTGTCGATCAGCGACTCGTCCGCGATCGGCCAGTCCTCAAGATGGACGCTCTCGCTCCCTCCGTTACGCCCGATGTTCTGGTAAATCTCCTCCGTCACGAAGGGCACGAACGGCGCCATGAGCTTCACGAGCGTCGTCAGGCACTCGTGGAGCGTGGCGAACGCCGCCACCTTGTCTGTGTCCACCTCCGACTTCCAGAACCGTCGCCTGCTCCGTCGCACGTACCAGTTGGACAGCCGCTCGACGAACTCGTCCATCTCCCGCACTGCCGTCTGGGGATCGTACCGGTCCAGAGAGGCAGTCGCCGTCCGGATGAGCTCATTCAACTCCGAGATGATCCATCGGTCGAGTTCCGCGCGCTCCCCCACGGGAGGCGCGGGCGTGTCCGGCGTATAGCCGTCGATGTTGGCGTACGTCGTGAAGAACGAGTACACGTTCCACAAGGGGATGAGCATCCTCCGGCGCGTGTCGTCCGCCCGCCCGAACCCGAACAGCAGGTTGGATGCCGGGTTGGTACCGCTGTACATCCAGCGCATGGCGTCGACGCCCATCTTGTCCGCGCCCTCCTCGAACTCGATGGCGTTGCCCTTGCTCTTGTGCATCTCCTCGCCCTTCTCGTCCAGGAGCGTGGCGTAGGTGAAGTTGGCTAGGAACGGCTCCGTGTTCTCAAGCGCGGTGCTCATGGTTAGGAGCGAGTAGAACCAGTTGCGGAACTGCCCGGGGAAGCTCTCCGAGATGAGGTCTGCCGGGAACCACTTCCTCCAATAGTCCTTATCGTTTCGGTAGCCCAGAGTGGAGAAGGTGACTATCCCGGCGTCGAGCCAGGGATTGCCCACGTCCTTGATCCGCGAGACGGTCGCGCCGCACTCTTCGCACGCTATCTTCACCTCGTCGATCCACGGTCGATGCGGCGAGTGGCCTTCAAACTTGTCCCAGCCCTCGACGGCGCGCTCCTCTAACTCCACCTCGCTGCCAATGACCTCGAAATGTCCACAGTCCGCGCACTTATATATAGGTAAGGCGAGACCATAGTAGCGCTTCTTGGAGATCATCCAGTCGTCCATGTTCCTGAGCCAGTCGAGCTCACGCCCCATCCCGAATTCGGGAATCCAAGTGATCTTCTTGGTCACCTCGGCGATATCGTGCCGCAACTCGTCCATCGAGATGAACCACTCATCCACCAGCCGGAACACCAGCTCCGTGTCGCAGCGCCAGCAGACGGGGTATCGGTGAGTGATCTGGTCCAGCCGGTAGAGCCTGCCCTTCTCACGGAGGCTCCGATGGATCGGCCTCGCCACCTCGAAAACGCTCAGGCCCGTCAACTCGCCGAATCCGTCCACGAACTTGCCGAACTCGTCCAGCGGCGCGATGGCAGGAAGGTCGTACTCCTTGCTGAGGGCGTAGTCTTCCTCACCCGCCCCAGGCGCACTGTGTACAAGGCCCGTACCGTCGCTCTCGCTGACCTCGTCCCACAATATGACCCTGTGCTCAACGCCCTCCTGCGCCGGAAGCTCGTCGAACGGCCCGTGATATCGGAGTCCCTCCAAGGCACTGCCCTTGATCTCCTCGATGACCTCGTAGTCGGCCTTCAACGCCTCCAGACGGCCCTTGACCAAATAGAGCGTCTCGTCCCCCCCGTCAGGGCCCGTGCCTTTCACCTTGACCTTGACGTACGTCAGGTCCGGATGGGCCGCCACCGCCACGTTCGAAGTCAGCGTCCACGGCGTCGTCGTCCATATGAGGAGTGACTCGCCGGGGCGGTCGACCAGCGGGAAGCGGACGTACACGCTCGGATGGGTGATGTCCTTGTAGCCCTCGGTCACGATCTCGTGATGAGAGATGCCGGTGCCGCACCGGGGACACCACGGCATCACGTCGCGCCCCTCGTAGATGTACCCCTTCTCGTGGCATACCTTGAGGAAGTGCCAGATGGTGTAGTTGTTCTCGTCCGACATCGTGTGGTACGAGTCGTCCCAGTCCATCCAGTAGCCCAGCCGGATCGACTGCTTCGTCTGAACGTCCGCGAACCGCCGGACTCGTTCCTTGCATAGCTCGACGAACTTATCGACGCCATAGTCCTCGATGTCGGTCTTGGAGGTCATGCCGAGATCTTTCTCGACGTTGACCTCGATCCACAGGCCCTGCCCATCGAAGCCGTTCTGGTAGCGCTGCTCGAAACCCTGCATCGTCTTGTAGCGCTGGAACAGGTCCTTGTACGTCCTCCCCCATGCGTGGTGAACGCCCATCGGGTTGTTGGCCGTAATCGGGCCGTCCACGAAGGAGAACCGCTTGCCGGAACCGTCATTGCGAATGAGGTACTTCTCGACGATGCCGCACTCGTCCCACCACGCGAGCAGGTCCTTCTCCATTTGGACGAAATCGATCTTCGACGGCACCGGCCTGAACACTTTACGTTCCTCCTCGCTTCTGTCGCTTCATTGGGCCGACGGGCATGTGGACCCGCACAATCTACCCATTTTCGGTCGGAGTACGGACGGAAATCTACCTTTACGAAGGTGATGACGCCCCGAATGGGTGCGGGTTAGCCCCGTTCCCATTTGGATATGACACTCGAATTGAGAGGCGCGTACCCACTCTCCCGTCGTGGGAGAGGGCTAGTGCCTGCCCCGTACTCGATACGGGGGTAAGGGCATTTGAGGAAGCTGCCAAAATCATAGGGAACCGGTACTAGCCCCTCATACGGCGTTCTGCACGGCCCGAAGGTGAGCGGCGAATCCGCCCTCCGGCAGTTGTACGTCCGCGACGCCAAGCATTTTGCCCCTTTCGACCGGTCGCAAGACCTTGGCCCCGTGGCACAGACCAATGGGAGCCAGTCCCTCGTCGTCGGCCTGCTGAGCCTCGACGATGGAGCCGTGCACGGTGTAGCCACCCTCGCCGTCGAGGACTTCACCGGCGGCGAGGTCTTTCTTAGCTGTGGCGACGACCTCGCACACCCTTCCCTGTGGTGCTCCGGTGGCCTCTCCATAGAGGACCGCCTTCGCTATCGAGACGGGCGTCTCCATGCCGATGAGGTGATAAGGCCGGTACATGACGGCATACTTGCCCGTCGGGTCCATCGCCATGCCGTAGTCCTTCATGCACTGGCGCAGGTACTCGCTCCGGCTGGTAATGACGACGAAGACGCCCCAACGCAGGTGGCCCGGAATGTCATTCCCCTCGCCGTCGAGACAGCTCACGATCTCCACGACTCCCTGCCGGTTCAGGATGCCGCCGTCCTCCGCGGGAATGAGCAGGCGGGGAATGTCGTCGACGCTCGCCGACGGGAAGTGCATCCCCGGCACGTCCGGCACGAGTCCCGTCATGTTCGCCACGGCGCACATCTCGATGGAAGACTTCGTGGTGTCTAGGAAGGAGTTGTACATGCGGGGATTGAGATTGCTGCGCTCGATCTGCTCGGGCGTCATGCCGTACTCGATGAGCGCCTGGTCTGGGGTGAGGTACCGGAAGTCGTCCCGGTGCTTCGTGCCCTTGCCCGCCGCGACGACGTCGAACCCCATGCTCACAGCCCAGTCGACCAGCTCCTCGATGATCGCCGGCTGGTCGCCATAGGCCGCCGTGTACACAACGCCAGCGCGGTCTGCCATGTCCTTGAGGATGGGGCCCACGAGTACGTCGGCCTCGACGGATACCATGACCACGTGCTTGCCCGCCATGATGGCTTCGTAGGCGTGCTTGGCCGCGATGTCCGGGTTGCCCGTGGCATCGACTACCACGTCCACCTCGGCCTGAATCGCGACGCTCGAATCGTCAGTTGCGACACGACTCCCCTTGTTGAGGGCATCGTTGGCCTCGCCCAAGTCGTTGGTCTTGACTGGCCTGATGCGCGGCCTGCGCTCGTGCGCAATCGCATCGGACGCGCGACGGACATCAAGATCGCAGGCGATGGACGCCTCCATGCCGGGAGCCTGCGCAAGCTGCGATATCACCATCGACCCGAACCGCCCGCACCCGATCACGGCCACCCGAATCGGAGTCCCCTCTGCCTCCAGGGCCATAAGTTGCTGTCGCATCGTTCTCGCGTACCTCCCTTAAGGTGTTTCCTTCCCCATCTACGTCACAGCGGCGTATTTCAGCACGTTTCACCTGCCTCCGCAAGCGTGATCACAGGGAGCAGCGCACCGTGAGGTGGGAACCCGTTTGGCTTGGAGGGTATGGCAGAACTTCCCGAAGGGCACGGCCTTCCAGTTGTATTACAGTTCATTCGCCAGAAAAATCACACGATCGTGTGATTACCAATGCTTCCACCCATGTCTTCATGGATGGTGCGCCGCGTCACGCAGCATAGGATACCTAGCTCAGCTAGGAAGAACTCGGGGAAAGTTCTTGGGTCAACCGACCTACCTCGAAGCGAAAGCTTAGGGGGACAACAGCATGTCGGTAAAGCGGCTACAGCCCGAAAGCGTTGTAGGGCTGGTTCCGCAAGGCCCGCACGATACGGTGAAAGCTAAACTGCCTGACCCCCAGATCCCAGTGGTGATTCTGGATCCCCGCCGGTAGAACGCTTGCAACCCGGCGCCACTGATTGCATCGGCTTCAGTAGGGGGCCGACGCACTTCCGATGAGTGGACGATGACCAATGCGGTCAATTCAAGGGGACGAACGGGGCACCTACAGTCGCGCTAGAACGACCTATGTCGAACGACTGAACGGGAAGAAGCTCAATCTCTACTGGAACCCGGCCTAGTCGTCGGGGTTGCGCCCTTGTTCCAACTGAGCGCAATAGAGGGCTATGGCGTCCGCGAACAACGGCGAATTCGATTTCGCCAATGCTGTGATGTCAGACAGGAGGATACAGTTAGACATTCTGACCATGTTCTCGGCCCTACGCGTCGCCTTCCTTTGCCGGTGTTCCAAGAAAAACCGGTGGGCCAAAACGGCCACAACGAAAATAGGCGGCAACCAGGCAATGACCTTCAATAGGTCAGTCGAGAGCGAAAACTCCATCCTGATACTCCCTCTGGGACTGTCTGTGGAGACTAGTAGAGCCCAATCCCCAAAGTCAACGGAACGCGGGATGACCTACGGGGGGAGACCCCTATGGTCACGGGGTCCTCGTAGTAGTCCGAGCCGGGGAAAGCCCGGCACATGGCGAAGGAGGGCAAGTGTCAACGACCTATGTCGAACGACTGAACGGGAAGAAGCTCAATCTCTACTGGAACCCGGCCTAGTCGTCGGGGTTGCGCCCTTGTTCCAACTGAGCGCAATACAGGGCTATGGCGTCCGCGAACAACGGCGAATTCGCTTTCGCCAATGCTGTGATGTCAGACAGGAGGATACGGTCAGACATTCTGACCATGTTCTCGGCCCACCGCTTCGCCTCCCATTTCCGGTATTCCAAGTACAACCGGTAGGCTGCGAGGCCCACAACCAAGGCAGGCGGCAACAAGATAATGACCTTTAATAGGTCAGTCGAAATCTCCACTCCTGCTACTCCCTCTGGGATTGTCTGCGGAGACTAGCAATGCCCAACCCCGAAGTCAACGGAACGCGGCATGGCCTACGGGGGGAGACCCCTATGGCAACGGAGCCCTCGTAGCAGTCCGAGCCGGGGAAAGCCCGGTACAAGGCGAAGGAGGGCAGGTGGTTTTAGACGGAATACGACAGGGAGGTTTGCACAATGCAAGACGCCGAAACTGTACTGAACGACATCAGCAAACGCGGAGAACGAGGATTGCCGCTGGAGAACATCTATCGGCTGCTTTACAACCGGAACTTGTACTTGCGGGCCTACGGTCGCATCTACTCAAACCAGGGGGCTACGACCAAGGGCATCACCGCAGAGACCGTGGACGGCATGTCACTGGCGAAAATCGACCGCATCATCAAAGCCATCCTGGACCACCCGGAACTGGAAGCGCTGCCTGCCACCCTTGATGCTCGGCTGGATACCGGCGCGGATACCATCAACCCTCCGAAACCATAGAGGGAGTTTCAGCATCCTATGCATTTCCGCTTTCACCGCTGCGGACAGTGGGGCGACGCTAACTCGCCAGAAAAATCACACGATCGTGTGATTACCAATTCCCATAAGCTCGGTTACATTGATGCCACCACATGAGGAGGCGCATGATGACACAGACGGCGCAAGATGAACCGGCAAGTGAACCCCGAGAGTTGAACATAGACCGGAGCAAGAGGGCCGACAGGATTATCCACAGCCATACGCTGTGGAGCATGGGCGCGGGTCTGATTCCCGTCCCCATTTTTGACGTGCTGGCCGTGTCCGCCATACAGGTCGACATGCTCAAGCAACTCGCGGAAGCATACGAATCCGACTTCACCGAGAATATGGGAAAGACGTTCGTAGCGGCACTGACCGGTGGCACGTTCGCGCGGGTCGGGGCATCGTTCATCAAGGCGGTGCCCGGTGTCGGTACCTTGGTCGGCGGTGCGTCCATGTCGGTACTGTCGGGAGCGTCGACCTTCGCCGTCGGCCAGGTCGCGAAACGTCACTATGAGACGGGTGGCAACTTGGTCGACATTGACCTCGCCTCCGCCACGAGACGATACGACGAGGCCCTGGAACGCGGCAAGCGGGTCGTTGGCGACCTCAAGAACCGCGAGGACGAGTCGAAGGACGTCTACACGTCGCTGGAGCGTCTCAGCGATCTCAATCAGAAGGGCGTCATCAGCGACGAAGAGTTCGAGGCCAAGAAGCGAGAGATGCTGGGACGGCTGTAGGGCCCCGCTCTCGCCCCGCCCGTCCGCCGTAAAGCTGGAATCGCCACCGTATTGACGGTATCATTTTCGGTGTTGCGACGGACGGGAGGAGCTATGGACGGCTGTCGAATTGCGGTGATCGGAGCGACCGGTGCGGTGGGCTCGGCCTTTCTCTCCATACTCGAAGAGCGGGACTTCCCCGCGACCCAGGTGCGTCTGTGCGCGTCCGAGCGGTCTTGGGGCAAGAGGCTGACGGTGCTGGGCGAGGAACGCACGGTCGAGGAGGCGACCCCGGAGCTACTCGGCGACGTGGACCTCGTATTCGTGTGCGCTGGCAGCGGCATTAGCCGGGAGATCGGCCCGCTTGCCGTTGAGAACGGTGCGTCCGTCGTGGACAAAAGCTCGGCCTTCCGCATGGATCCCAACGTTCCCCTCGTGATACCCGAGATTAATGGTGACGACCTTGAGTCGCACAACGGCATCGTGTCCGTCCCGAACTGCTCCACCGCCCCCTTGGCAATGACGCTCAAGCCGCTGTTGGGAGTCAACTCCATCGAGCGGGTGGTCGTGAGCACGTACCAGTCGGTCTCGGGGACCGGCGCCGCCGCGGTGGAGGAGCTGCGCGACCAGTCCGTCGCCGTCCTTGACAACGACCCGGTCGAGCCGAGTGAATACCCCCATCAGATTGCCTTCAACGTGCTCCCCCACGTGGAGACCTTCGAGGACAACGGCTACACCACCGAAGAGATGAAGATGGTGAACGAGACCCGCAAGATACTCCACGAGCCGGGTCTCCAGATCTCGGCCACGTGCGTGCGGGTGCCCGTGATGGTCGGCCACAGCGAGGCCGTGCACATAGACTTCGGGGAGCCGATGGGCCCCGGCGAAGTCCGAGAGGTGCTGTCCGACGTCCCCGGCCTGACCGTGGTGGACGACCCGACCATGAACCGTTACCCTATGCCCGTCGATGCGGAGGGAGAGGACGACGTGTTCGTGGGCAGAATCCGTCAGGACGTGTCGAATCCCCGCGGCGTCGCCATGTGGCTCGTTACGGACAACCTTCGCAAGGGCGCTGCCCTGAACGGAATCCAGATCGCAGAGGAAATGATGAGTCGGGGCTTGCTGAATACCTCGGCAAGGAGGGGTTAAGATGCCGGCAGATATCGGACGACTGCTCACCGCTATGATCACGCCCATGACTGAGGACGGCGAGATCGCCTACGACCAGGCGCGAAAGCTCGCTCAGGGCCTCATCGCTTCAGGCAACGACGGACTGGTTATCGGCGGCACGACGGGGGAGTCCCCCTCGATGTCCGACGAAGAGAAGCTGCGCCTGTTCGCCGAGGTCAAGGAGGCCGTCGGCCCCGACGCTGCGATCATCGCCGGGACCACCGACAACAACCACCGCAAGTCGGTCGAGCTGACCCAGGAGGCTGAGAAGCTCGGCGTCGACGGGTTCCTGCTAACCGTGCCCGCCTACAACAAGCCTCAGCAGGAAGGGCTGTACCAGCACTTCAAGGCGATCGCCGAGGCGACCTCGCTGCCGTGCATGTTGTACAACGTTCCGTCCCGGACCTCCCTCAACATGGACGATTCCACGACGCTGCGGCTCGCCGAGATAGACAATATCGTCGGCGTGAAAGAGGCGTCTAGCGACCCCGTGCAGATCGCCAGGATCGTCGACGGCGCGCCGGACGGGTTCCTGGTGTGGTCGGGAAACGACGACGAGACGTTCTCCGTGATGTGCGTGGGGGGCTACGGGATCGTCAGCGTAGCCGGAAACATCATGGGAGACCAGATCAAGACGATGATGGGGCTAATCCTCGAAGGGGAGCTTGAAAGCGCCGCCAGGGAGCACCTGCGAATGCTTCCGATCTTCAAAGCGCTTTTCTGGGTGACGAATCCGGTACCGATCAAGTACGCCGTCAACCGCGCGGGGTTCGATGCGGGGCCGACACGCCTGCCGATGGCGCCGCCTGACGAGGACTTCAAGGCCAAATTCGACCCGGTGATGGACATGTACCGGGTCGATCTGCCGGTCGAGTAGAAACGAGGGTCGCAGTCCTAAATCTCTAACTGCGGAAGCCGCCGGTTAGCAGCCTCCGCCCGAGATTTCCAACTGCGACCCAATATTCGGTTGACCGCTGGTCAATGACCTACTGGCCGTAGCACCACAACACCGTTTCCTCATCGTTCCAGAAGCAGAAAGGCTGTGCTGGTACGCCGTCATCAGGTTCCGGAGTGGGCACCGGAGTGGGAGTGGGAGTGGGCGTAGGCGTTGCAGTGGGCAGTGGCGTCGGAGTTGCTCGCACGTATTCCGGACTCCACACGCGATCGTCCGCATAGTCGGGGTGTGAAGGGAATTGATCGCAGTCGGGCCCGGCGATCATCGCCAGACCGAGACCGGGACTGGGGCCCACACTTGGACCGCTGCCAAATACGGCAGGGTGCGCGTAGCCGTCCCAGAACACCTCCCCGTTATTGAGGAAGCATCCGTAAGTCCCATCGCCGCCGTGGTTATCGGCCGACGCAGCCGACGCCGCGACAATCACTGCTGCCGCTGCAGAAAAGACCAATAAAACAATCATTCCGAATCGCATTTACCTCTCCTTACCTAATAGTCTACAGACAGTTTCGGAATTAGGAAACTCCGTCACCCCGATAGAGCACTAAACAGGTGATGTCGTCGAACTGCTGAGCTTCGTCGACGAACTCTCTCACCGCCTCGAACGTCTCCTTGGCGGCCTGCTCGGCGTTCTTCGGAGGACTGGCGGCGAAAACCTCCTGCAAACGCTCAACGCCGAACTGTTCCCCCCTGGTATTTATCGCTTCCGTCACTCCGTCCGTATAGAGTACAACGGCGTCGCCGGGTTCCAGTTGCACAGTGTGGCTTGAAAACTCGACGTCCGGCGCGACCCCAAGCGCAACTCCGTTGGTGAGTGGCAGCAGTTCCGTGCTCCCGTCGGGCCGCACGAGCAACGGCGCGTCGTGCCCGGCGCTCGAGTAGGTCAGACTGCCCGTCGCCGGATCGTAGATCGAGTAGAGCACCGTGACGAACATCAACGTCTCGTTTTCTTCATAGAGCAAAGAATTGACTTCATCAAGCGCGTCACCGGGATCGCTCGTCCCGATCGCCGCTCCCTTTAGCAGCGTGCGGCTGGACATCATGAACAGCGCTGCCGGCACTCCCTTGTCCGAGACGTCCGCGATCGCCAGGCCAACGCGGTTGTCCTGCAGGCGAATGACGTCATAGAAGTCGCCGCCAACGTTGCGGGCGGGCTCCATGTGCCCAAACACCTGGTAGCCCGAAGCCTTCGGAAACACCTTCGGGAGAATGGACTGCTGCGTGCTGCTTGCCAGCTGGAGTTCGTTCTGGATCGCGACGAGCTTGTCCCGTGCCGCGACCGCCTCCCGCCACTCTTCGAGGTGCTCGAGCGTGCGTTCTATCGTTACGTTGAGGTCATCGAAGTCGACGGGCTTGGTGATGAAGTCGAAGGCCCCGCGGTTCATCGCCGTGCGGATGTTCTTCATGTCGCCGAAAGCCGATACCACGACGCACCGCAGATCGTCGCCGGCGACACCGGGGATTTGCTCGAGGAGCGTGAGGCCGTCCATCTGCGGCATGCTGATGTCCGTGACAACCATGTCGATGTCCTGGTGCTGCTTCAGAATTTCAAGCGCCTCGACACCGTTCTCAGCGAATTCGAAGCTGTAAACGCCGGACCGGATCTTGCGCCTCATTCGCAGTTTTATCAGCGGCTCAAGATCCGGCTCGTCGTCCACGACGAGAATCC
>JAPOPA010000149.1 GCA_026713145.1 Chloroflexota bacterium | reverse complement strand
TGCTTCATGCCGAGGGAGTAGGTGCGGAATTTGTGGTCTCCCCTGCCCGTCAGTCCAACCTTATCGAGCAGGTCGTCGATTTAGTCCGACGACCCACGTCCCGATATGCCCTGGAAATAGAGGAGGTTCTGGCGTCCGGTCATGTAGGGATAGAAGGAAGGGGACTCGATGATCGCGCCGACACGGTGGAGGGCTGATTCCAGACCGTCGGAGGCGCCGAAGAGGTTGAAGCCGCCGGATGTAGGGCGCACGAGACCGAGGAGCATACTCATGGTGGTAGTCTTGCCGGAGCCGTTGGGCCCGAGCAGTCCGAAGACGTGGCCTTGTGGAACGGACATCGAAAGGCCGTCAACGGCGACGATGCTCCCGTAGTGCTTGGTGAGCGACTGAGTCTCTATGACGTGGCCATCTACTGCCATGTTGGTCTCCTGGGAGGGCTTAACTGCGATTCTTGACAATGTTGGATGACGGGGATTGTACAACGTAACGCTGTAAGTGTCAATATGGCATTACATCAAATTTCGATAGATTATTGGCCATGCTGTAGAGCGTAGTTGAGGCTGAGAGAGAGTAGGCATTCATCAACCAAGTCTTTTCTTTATGCCCGCAGAGATACCCAGAGAGGGAGTCTACCTACCCGCCTTCCGTGCCTCAATAAGGTACTTCGCTGCGTAGAACCCGAGCTCTTCGCCTGCCTCAAGCCGTTCCTGAAGCGCGAGCAGGTATCTCAAGTGAGACCTCACCGTGAAACCTGGCACCTCCCAGGGAATCGCCTTAAGGTAGTAGACAATTGCGCCCACGTCCTCGAACACCATTCGGCCTTCCCACTCCTCCACACTTGTGATGGTGAGACCGGCCTTCTCCAGAAGCGGCACGAATTTCTCCGGCGTGGCGTCAGGGTACTCAGGAGTCGCATCGAAGGCCGCCTGCAAGTCCCAATGCCACATGCCATGCACCTGCTGGGTGAAGAATGTGCCACCGGGCGATAGGACACGCGCAACCTCGCTCGAATTGAAGTCCGCGTGACGGTTAAGTACGAGATCGAACTCACCATTCGCGAAAGGCATCGGGGAGGTGTCGGTTACCTCCACTTTCACGACCTCGACACCCAAGGGCGAGAGTCTCTCGCTCGCCAGCTCGAAATTCGGAGCATAGGCCTCCGTCGCAACGACCCTATCGGGCCAGTGTTCCCGCAGCCTCAGGAGCTTTTCTCCGCCGCCGGTGTCCAGATCGATCACCGATGATGACCTCTCCATCAACTCGGACGCCATGTCCAAGTATGACCAGGGCTCCCGCTCCTCGCTTATCCGGCCGGCGAGGTACGAAAAGTCCCAACCGACGAATGGCTGCAGCTCCTCTCGCAGCCACGTCTCAACTAGCTCGTGACGGTTCGTGCTCATCAAACCAGTAACTCCGTCCTTTTCCTTCCGTTCCGCCTCACTGCTACCATCCCTTGTTCCGTCGGTCCCTCACTGGCCGCTAATTCAGTCCCGGCGATGAGTCTCAGCTTCAAATCCCGATTGGACTACGACCTCTCTCACTTGTATCAAATATCCCGCCAACATGTTGGGCACTTTGAGAGCGGCGGCGAATTGGCATCGGGGAGTTGGCGGTGAAGACGCACGGAGGGCATGGGAGACTCATCTATGTGAAGAAATTCCCGAGACATCCCCAATTCTAGAGATGACTCTCCATCCACTCAGTACCCTATCCCCTGCCCGGGTTGGGTGACTTGCGCGAATAGGAAGACATATGGTAGTGTTGGCCAAAATTGTCCGGTTTCGTATGGCGAGGGCTGTACGGCAACGAGAATAGCTTTATCGAGGAGGCTAGGTAACCATGGAAATGGGAATGCTGCCGCTGATCGTCATGCGGACAATTCTCGGTGCGTTTACTCTTGCGATCATCTCCTTCCTGACCTTCGTGATCATTCAGTTGCCCGAAGGCGACTATGTCGACCGGTATATCGAGCAGCTCCGTCTCGAGGGTGACGAGATCAGCCAGCAGGAGGCCGACGCGATTCGGGACTATTACGGCCTGAACCGCCCGATGCTCGTCCAGTATTGGTTCTGGGTCTCCCGCATCATCTTCAAGCTCGACTTTGGACGCTCCTTCGCGCGGCAGCGCACCATTAAGGAGCTCTTGGCGGACAGGCTTCAGTTTACCATTGCCTTAGCGGCCTTTACGGCCGTCCTCATATGGGTGTTCTCGTTACCCGTGGGCATCTATTCGGCCGTAAGACACCATACGTTTGGGGACTATGCGTTCACTTTATTGGGGTTCACTGGGCTCGCTGTGCCCGATTTCTTATTGGGCTTAGTCATGATGTACGTGTTCTTCGCGTACTTTGGGTGGAGTGTGGGCGGTCTCTTCTCGGGCCAATATATCAACGCGCCATGGAGCGTGGGCAAGGTGATTGACATGCTCCAGCACCTCATCGTGCCGGGCGTGGTGCTGGGAACGGCGGGAACCGCAGGTCAGATCCGGGTGTTGCGGAATAATCTGCTGGACGAGCTCAGCAAGCCCTACGTGGTGACGGCGCGAGCCAAAGGCGTCGTAGCGTGGAAACTCGTCGTCAAATACCCGTTGCGAATCGCCATCAACCCGCTGATCAGCGGCTTCGGCGGTCTGCTTCCGAGCCTCTTGGGCGGCTCGGTCATCGTATCGATCGTGCTTAGCCTGCCAACCCTGGGCCCGCTGATGCTCAACGCGCTAAGACAGCAGGACATGTATCTCGCAGGGAGCATATTCCTGCTGCTGTCGACGCTTACCATCATCGGCGTGCTCATCTCCGACCTGATGCTCGTGGTCGTGGACCCGCGTATTAGGCTCATGGGTGGCGCTGGAAACTAGCACATAGCAAGTCTTTAGCTTGACGGACCCCCTTGCGTTGAACCGCAAGGGGGTCTTTTTTTCTCTTGGACGAACGCTCCGGTGGTCCTGGGGATTGAGGTTTCCGTGCGCGGCCGGAGGCCCACCCTCAACCGAAGCGTTTCTCGTAAGCCGCATGGCGAAGCCGCTCCCGGCCACGGGAGGCATCAAAACCGTTTGACAGTATAGGGTTTCGGACGTACCATGAAGGAAGGCCACCTAGTTGTGCTAGGTGACAAAACTGGTATGGAGGTGAGCGCATGGACGCGCCAATAGTTGTCCTGCTCGCCGTCCTATCCGGTCTGTTTGGCGTTGGTTTAGGTGCATTGGGTTTCTTTTTCGTCTGGAGTAATGTCTCCGGCAATCGCATGGAGACAGCGAAGAATGAGGCCACCAAGGTCGTCGAAGACGCTCGAAATGAAGAGCGCCGTCTCGTCCGAGAGGCCCGTGAAGAATCCAAGCGTACCGTATCAAGTGGTGAGGCCAGAATCAGAGAAGGCGAAGACGAGCTTCGCGAACGCCGTCGAGAGGTGCAACGAGTCGAGCAGCGCCTATCGAACCGTGAGGAGAATCTCGACAAGAGAGCGTCCAACCTCGAACGTCGTGAGCGTGATCTCACGACCAAGGAGGAACGGGCCGCCGAAGTCGAGAATGACCTGCAAGACCTCAAACTAAAGCAGTCGCAGAAGCTCGAGGAGATTTCCAGCCTCAGCATGGAGGACGCTCACTCCGAGCTGATGAGTCGGGCGGAGGAGGAAATCCAGCACGAGTTGGCCCTGCAGTACCGCGACATGGAAGACGAGGCGCGCGCAAGGGCCGACGACACAGCACGGGAGATCATCAGCGAGGCGATCCAGCGTCTCGCGTCCGACGTGGTCTCCGAAGCCACTTTAACCACAGTGCCACTGCCAAACGATGAGATGAAGGGTCGTCTCATTGGCCGCGAAGGACGGAACATCAGAGCGATAGAAAAAGCGACCGGGGTCGACCTCATCATCGACGACACTCCGGAAGCCGTGACCATCTCGTGCTTCGATCCGATTCGCCGAGAGGTCGCGAGACTTTCCTTGACCAAGCTCGTGACGGACGGCAGGATTCATCCTGCTCGGATCGAAGACATGGTCGACAAGACGGAAAAAGACCTGCAGGAGAGCATTCGAAAAGTCGGCGAAAACACCGTCCGCGATGTCGGTGTGCGAGGACTCAACAAGGAGGTAATCCACCTGCTGGGAAGGCTGCAGTACCGCTTCAGTTACGGCGAGAATGTGCTACAGCACAGCATCGAGGTGGCCCACCTCGCCGCGGCGATGGCCGCCGAGATCGGAGCCAACGTCCGCGTCGCCAAGATGGGCGGACTGCTCCACGACATCGGCAAGGCCCTGACCCACGAGGTCGAGGGGCCGCACGCTGAGATCGGTGGGGAGATCGCGACGAAGAACAAGGTGCCCAAGGCCGTAATTACCACCACCGCCGAGCACCACGACGACGACCACTCCAGCCCGGAGTCGTTCCTTGTCGCCGCGGCCGACGCGATCAGTGCAGCCCGGCCGGGAGCGCGACGCGATACTGTTGAGCACTACCTCAAGCGCCTGCAGGCCCTCGAACAGGTGGGCATGGCATTTGAGGGTGTGGAGAAGTGCTATGCGATCCAGGCCGGACGCGAGATCCGAATCCTCGTCAAGCCCGAGGACATCGACGACCTCGCCGCCAACAACATGGCCCGAAACGTCGTCAAGAAGATCGAGCAGGAATTGACCTACCCGGGCCAGATCAAGGTGACGGTAATCCGCGAAAACCGAGCCGTCGAGTACGCTCGATAGCCTGCTAACCAAACGACGATGCAGGTACCGCCTCCGGCGTCTTCTGCCGGGGGCGGTCTTGGTTTCCGCTATCTCCCCCAACGGATACAATGAATTCAGACAACGCCGAGGATGCCGAAGTGCATGAGGTAGACCTTCATCTCCACACAACCCACTCCGACGGCACGCTCAGCCCGACCGAGCTCGTCGACCTGTGCGCCCAAAAGGGCCTGAAGGTCATCGCCATCAGCGACCACGACTCCACCGAAGGCGTCGCCGAGGCCCGGTCAGCCGCGACCAGACACGGCATCGAGATCATCCCCGCCATCGAACTAAGCACCGACGTTCCGGACAACGAGATCCACATGCTCGGGTACTTTGTCGACATCGAGGACACCGGTTTCCAGGATCTTCTCAGGGATTTCCGTGCGGGGCGCGAGGACCGTGGACGTCAAATGGTCGAGCGACTGCGTCAACTGGGGATGGAGATCACATGGGAGGAGGTCGAGCGCATCGCTGACGGTGCGGCGGTTGGAAGGCCACACATCGCCCAGGCGATGATCGACCGCGGCTACGTTTCGGAGTGGCAGGAGGCGTTCGAGAGGGATATAGGACGCACCGGGCCGGCCTACGTCGAACGGACCCCCTTGGAGCCCGCGGAGGCCGTCCAAGTCCCTCTGGACAACGCCG
>JAPOPA010000220.1 GCA_026713145.1 Chloroflexota bacterium | reverse complement strand
CGTTGGAGCGAGGGCGGGTATTCGTCCCTGTTCGCCCGACGGGATGCCCATCCTTGGCCCTGTGCCCGGATGGGAGGGTCTCAGCGTCGCGTCCGGCCACGACCACGTTGGGATCATCCTCAGCCCGGCCACCGGAGTCGATATGGCCGACTACATTGCCTCAGGTGACGCGTCCGGCCTCGACTTCTTTAGCATCGAGCGGTTTTCCGACGGTCGTCCTCGGTACACCCCTGAGTCTCTGTTCACGAATGTTTCGTATAAGGAATAGGCCGACAACAGTTCCGGCAACCTGACGCAGTGCTCGACCTGCCACAATGCACCAAGATTTGGACTACAACGGGCTTCCCAAGTACTTAGACATCCTCGCGCCGGACGGCTCGGAGATACGGCTGCTGTCTGCGACGAGTCGCGGGAGCATGGTGCACTGCACCTTGAACCCGGGAGACGTGTCCCTGCCCGTGGCTCACAGGACGGTCGAGGAGGTCTGGTACTTCCTGGAGGGGACCGGACAGGTATGGCGCAAGTTCGGCGACGAGGAACGGGAGGTGGACGTAGCTCCGGGCGTCAGTCTTTCGATCCCCGTGGGGGCTCACTTCCAGTTCAGGACGACAGGGGACGGTCCGCTGCGATTCTTGATCGTTACCATGCCGCCGTGGCCGGGCGAGGACGAGGCCTATCGCGTCCCCGGCCGATGGCCGGTTGAAGGTTAGGGTGTGTTAGAAGCCATCCCGTCGCCGGAGGCTGCGTTTCGTTTGCGGTCGGCACGTTTGCGGCAGGTTGGGCATCCGCAATTCGACTCTGCTCTCTGCACCATGTCGCAGAAGATCTGGCCATAAAGGTCGGAGTCGGTGATGCCGGCTCTTCGCCCTTCTGTCATATACTCGGTCATTCGAGCGGTCTTGCCGCGCTCTTCGTCCCGCGTCAGGACTCCGCCGTGCGCGACCACACGTTTCGCATATCCCCTCAGCACATCGAGGTTTTCCGTCATCAGCTTTGCCGAGTCCGTCGTCTTCAAAGTCTCCGCCATGCTACCCCTCCCCCTGATCGTCTCTGTGGTTGTCCTTGCATTTGTATCACTTCATCCACGGTCCGCTTCAAGCTCGCAACAGGTTACGTTTTCGGAACTTTCCAAAAATTATGTTCCAATAATTTGTTAACGACACGCCGCACACGGATTGGACAGGCTTGGAAAATCTTCCTCAAAATCCCATAAGCCGTCAGGAGTCGAAGGCTTCGTTCGCCGGAAAACCAAAGAGGGGCCCGGGAACACCCCGGACCCCTCTTCTCGTCTTCAGTCGAGAGGTCTAGCTAGCTGCCGAAGAAGGTGGTGCTCTTATACAGCTTCGACCTATTGCCTGGATGATGGAAGTTGTCGACCCCATCCTCGAAGTAGTACGTCTCGCGCCAGAATCCCCAGCAGTCCCTCACGTGAGTCTGAGGAACATTCCTGAAGTTGTTTCGCACGACAGCGATACCTCTGCGAACGCCGGTGAAGGCGATCATGGGTATGTCGAACTTCTCGGTTGCGTGCAAGGAGAAGATCTCCTTGCCAATCTCAAGGCGATTGGGGTTGTACAAGGAGAAATTCCTGCCCTGCTGCCAGAGATTCTCCAGCTTCATGATGTTGCCGGAGGGGTCGGCGGGGAAGTTGCCCGCAGGGGCGATCGGCATGTAGGAGGAATCGGGCCCCGGAGCCATGCCCTGCTCGCCGCTCGTTTGGTACCAGCGACCTATTTCGGGGAAATTTATCCTTGGCGTGAGTGGAGCCAAGCTGGTCCAGGAAACGTTCCATGGGTTGTGCTGGTAGGTCGAATGGTCCACGTTGATACCGAAGTAGGAGGTACCGTGGTCCCTGATGTTAAAGAACCATCTGGGGTCCACATCGAATTTGAGCTCGATCCCGATATCCGCCCAGTCCTGCGCTACGAACTCCGCGATCGCAGGGCTCTCCACATCGTTGACTCCGACTTGGAAGCTGATGTTTTTGCCGTCGGCGCGGTTCCTGATCCCGTCGCCATCGGTATCTTCGAAGCCAAGCTCAGCGAGCAGGGCGCGCGCGGAATCGGGCGAGTAGGGGTAGTAAACCACGCTGTCGATATCGAAGTAGGGCG
>JAPOPA010000153.1 GCA_026713145.1 Chloroflexota bacterium | reverse complement strand
TCTTGTTCTGGAAGGTCGCCGTCATCCTGTTCGCGCTCCGCAACCGGAAGCGCGGAAGGATGGAACGTACCGGATCACTCGTGCTGTTCGGCCTCCTGATCCTGACTCTGGGCCTCGGATTCGCGTGGTCTGCGGCCGGGCCCTACTACTATCGCCCACCCTCCGGCATCACATGGAGCGGGGTGAGCTGGCATATCTATGTCAGCGTCCTGCTGATTCCCTTCGTCCTGATGCACTCCATCACGTACATTAAGTCGTTCCCCCTACCGTTGACGTTCTGGGTCGAACGGCGCTCACTCCTGCGCTTCGCGGGCGTCGCGCTGGCCGGGCTGCTCTTCTGGCAAACGGGGGAACGAGTCGTGCGGGCTGTCGGGCTGAGCGGACAGGACCGTCGCTTCACCGGCTCGTACGGGGCCACGAGCATCAGCGGGGAGTTCCCCGTCGTCTCGTGGCTCAACGACGTCCCGCCGCAGACTGATATGGGCCTATGGAGGCTGTCGGTGCACGGGCTGGTCAACCGTGACCTCTCGCTCGAATACGCCGACCTGACCTCGAACGACGAAATGACGGCCACTATCGACTGCACCGGCGGATGGTACTCCGAGCAGGTATGGCGGGGCGTCCCTCTCGCCCGCCTGCTGGACGAGGCCGAGCTCCTGCCGGAGGCCCGCAGCGTCAAGGTCACCTCCGCCACCGGCTACTATCGACGCTTCACCATAGACGAGGCCCGCGAGTACATCCTCGCCACGCATGTCGGCGATAGACTCCTGTCTCGCGGACACGGGTACCCCGTCCGCCTCGCCGCGCGCGGCAAACGCGGCTTCGAGTGGGTCAAGTGGGTAACCGACATCGAGGTCGACGCCCGCCCCAAGTGGCTCCAGCCCCCCCTGCCGATAAAGTAACCGGTGGGACGAGGGGATTCATCACAGAGGGCGCTCTTGGATTCCCGCTCCGTATCCGGGTACAGGGTCACGTCCCTTTGCGGGAATGACGGATGGCGTAGTAGCTCCGCGTCATCTGACTACCGTCGGCAGTCAATGCCTCAAAGATGCTGCACCCCACGGCGAAGCGCGTCTATGAGCGGCTGAGAACGGAACCCGGCTACTACTCAATTGGCATCAATGACCCTTGTCTTGGCGGCGGTGGTGGAGGCTCGACAAAGCGTAGTAGTGTGCCGGGCGGAAACCCGCCACGCCTCTTTCTCGGACTCTGCTCGACAATGAGGGTTGATGCTCGCTCCATGTCTGCCAGACGGTTTTTCAGGTGACTAGAGTGGAACAGGACTCTATCAGAGCACATGAACTCTTCAATTGACTCAATCTCTATCGATTGATTCATTCCAAATTCGTCGATTAGGGTACGATCCAATTCATCGAAGTCCACAACTCTTGATGCAAACGAGAGTTGGCCTAGTGTGTCACTCCTGAAACTATAGCCTCCGAGCGGCGCGACTTTCCACATGGCTTGCTTCATCTTGTTGCAGCCTTGGTCGCTCTTGGTTGCGAAGAACAGTGCATACTTTAGCTGGTTACCTTCATACAGCTCAAAGTTAAGAACGTGTTTCGCTCCTGAAAGCCTTAGTTGCTCTTTGTATAGTCCGTAGAAGAAGTGCTTTCTCGCCTTACCCTCTGGCATATCTATGCCCTGTCTCCAATCGGGACATCCAAATAGATCGTCAAGATGGGGTTCGAAGTTAGCGTGACCCTTGAACCGGTTCATGGATTCATACATGAAGGACACGTAGACCTCCGTGCTGGGATAATCCATTAAAGCACGTATGAACTCCATGCCGACTCCAGATATTCCGAAAGGATCAATCATGACGAAAGTGGGGATCGGGTCTAAACTGATAGAATCAATCAGCTTGGGTAAAACATGAGCGAACGTGTTATTGAATCTAGTGATTCGGCAGATAGAGGGGATGGAGCCTTTTCTTCGTTGACGATCGATTACATCTTCCAAGTGAACGAATCGGTCAGCTCTCTCCTCAATGAAGACATAGTCCATCTATCCTGTCATCATGTTCTGTGAAGAGTGTTCGGCAAGGGCATTCAGCGCTATAACAGGTGAACCAAGCTCCCCGTTCTCATATTCGCCGGGACCTGCAAACGCGTCGACGAACATCGCTCTCTCAAATTTGCTCAAGATGATGGGAAGCCATGCGTCCATGTAGGCCCGCAAGACCATATGCTTCCCAAGGGTGTGATCGTCAAGATGCCATAGTGTTGTCTTAGGAGGCATTCGTCACGTAAGTCCGTTGCTCCCCCGGCATTTCGACCCATGTCACGCCGTCCAGTATGGCGTCGGAACCTGACTTCTTGCCGCGCTTGCCGCCTAGTTGCTTGAGGAAGAATGCCACTCTTGCCTTCGTAGACTGATCGCGAAGATCGCGCGCCCATTCCAAGGCCATAGGCCTTGCGCGGGGTCCGCTCTCGCCCCCGGCGATTACCCAGTGGAGTGTGCCGTCTTCCAGCCACCGGGTGAGGTCAATCCTTTCCAGCAGAGGCTCTGCAGACACGAAGCGGACGGTTGCGGGGACCTGTCGCAACACTGACAGCCGGGGTGCATACTTCTGGCTCTCTACGGAGGTGCCCAGCCACACGTTATCCGGCCACTCGCCAAACTTACTTTGGCCGTGACGGTTCCACCAGCCTGCGGCTCTGCCCGGCCGCTTGGTAAGCACCTGGAACACGTGCTGGCGCGCTTGTCCCATGACAGCGAAGACATCCGAAATGAAGCCGTACTCGACGTGTGGGTGGAACAAGTCGGACATGCTGTTGACGAACACACGACGAGGGCGCCGCCATGACAGTGGAACTTTCAGCCGTTCTGGGAGCATTTGCACACTATCGGGTGTGGTCTCGTATCCGCGGACGTCCATGGCCCGCAGTCGCGGATATAGTGCAAACATGTAGCAATTGTCGCAGCCGGGGGAGACACGGGAGCACCCCGTGACCGGGTTCCACGTCTCGTCAGTCCACTCTATTGTCGAGGGCATGTCCGATCCTTCCCCTTGCCGTTGTACGAGTTGGTGCAGATGCAATTATGGTACATTTGTACTACTATTGCAACTTTCCCACTTTGGTTAATTGGCCAACCTGACGGATGCCGACTAGTCTACAGCGGTTGTAGAGGACAGGACACCCTATGCTAGCTCGCCATGCCATTGGGAGTGCCGAGAGACGCTATCAAACAGGGATAAACAGGATGGTGGCATATCCTCAAACGGTGCGCACTCAACCCCAAGTCACCGGAAGCCTTCCGGTTCCTGACCTGCTGGGGCTTTGCGGCGCTTTGTAACGAATTGGTATGTAGTCCTTGTACTTCAGAGAGGCCGAAATGGGAAAGCGAATCACCCTAGATTCCTCCCTGCGGTCGGAATGACAGACCGGGGGGTGCCCGTCGTACCTGTTTCCTCACCCTCATTTCGCACACCCCCACACCGCCGTGATATATTGTTGTGCAGATTTTCGAGGAAACGAGGCAGGCGCGGATGTATGAACATGACGTGCTGGTGATCGGGGCGGGCCTGGCTGGTATGCGGGCCGCATACACGGCCAGCCAGAACGGCGTGGACGTGGCGGTAGTGTCGAAGGTGTACCCCGTAAGGAGCCACTCCAACGCAGCCCAGGGCGGCATCAACGCCGCAATGACCGATCGCGGCGATGCCTGGGAAGACCACGCCTTCGAGACCGTCAAGGGCAGCGACTACCTGGCCGACCAGGACGCCGTCGAAATCCTGTCCAGTGAGGCGGAGCACGAGGTCATCTCCATGGAGCACATGGGCGTGATCTTCAGTCGCGATGAGGAGGGGAGGCTGGCCACCCGGGCCTTCGGCGGACAGAGCCAGGCGCGAACCTTTTTCGTCGCAGACTTCACCGGTCAGGTCCTCCTCCACGTTCTCCACGAGCAGATACTGCGTCTCGGCGTCCGCGTCTACGAAGAATGGTTCGTCCTCTCGCTCATCATGGAAGAGGGCGAGTGCGCCGGCGCGGTCGTCATGGAGATGAAGACGGGAGACATCCACGTCATTCGCGCCAAGGCGGTCATCATCGCGGCGGGCGGCCTTGGTCGCGCCTTCGAGCCGAGCACCAACGCCCTCATCTGCACCGGCGACGGCATGGCCCTGGCCTACCAGGTGGGAGCGCCTCTCATGGATATGGAGATGGTGCAGTACCACCCTACTACCCTCAAGTCGAATGGCGCGCTCCTGTCGGAGGCCGCGAGAGGCGAGGGCGCATACCTCCTCAACTCCGAGGGCCAGCGCTTCATGGAGCGGTACGCCCCCAACATGATGGAGCTCGCTTCGCGCGACGTGGTCTCTCGGGCCGAGCAGACGGAGATCAACGAGGGACGCGGCGTCGACGGCTGCGTGCTCCTCGACGTCCGACATCTCGGAGAGAAGGTAATAGACGAGAAGCTCAGCCAGATCCGGCAGCTCGGCATTGACTTCGCCGGCGCCGACATGGCGCACGAGCCCGTCCCCATACGTCCCGGCATGCACTACCAGATGGGCGGCATAAAGACCGACGTTGACGGCCTTACGAACGTGCCCGGTCTCTACGCAGCCGGCGAGACGGCCTGTGTCAGCGTTCACGGCGGCAACCGCCTCGGTGCGAACTCTCTCCTCGACACCCTCGTCTTCGGACGCCGCTCCGGTGAGCACGCTGTCGACTTTGTGAAATCGAAGAAGCACGCGAATATCGACGACAGTGCGGCGGACCCAGACAGGGAGCAGATTCGAGCGATGCTTGCCCGCGACGGCGGAGGCGAGCTGTTCGGCGCGGTCCGACGCGAACTTGGCGAGACGATGAACAACCACCTCGCCGTATACCGCGACGAAGAGGGGATGCGCACGGCATTCGAGAAGCTCAGTGAACTCCGCGCCCGGTACGAAAAGGTCGTTGTCCACGACAAGGGCAAGGTTTTCAACACAAACCTGATCTTCACCCTGGAACTCGGCTTCATGCTCGACTGCGCGGAGGCCATCATCCTGGGCGCGCTGGAGCGAAAGGAAAGCCGCGGCGCGCACACCCGCACCGACATGCCCGACCGTGACGACGAGAACTGGCTCAAGCACATCCTGATCTCCCGCACCGAAGACGGCGAGACCGCCGTTGACTTCCTTCCCGTGAAGATCACCCAGTGGCAACCGCAGGTACGGAGCTACTAACGCCGCTCAGCGAATGCCTACCGGATCCACGCCAATTACCTACCCGCTCAAGACACGAGGACAAGAAACATGGAAGTGACGCTGAGCGTCAGCAGATACGACCCCGACTCGGAACGACCGGAGACGTACTATCAGGAATACGGCTTCGATATCGACGAGAACGCCACCGTGCTGGACGGGCTCATCAAGGTGCGCGAAGAGATAGACGGCTCGCTGGCACTCCGATGCTCGTGCCGGAGCGCCATCTGCGGCTCCTGCGCCATGCGCGTGAACGGTCAGGCCATGCTCGCCTGCAACACGCGGCTCGCCGACGTTCAGCCCTCTAACGGCGGCCCCGTCGTCGTCGAGCCTGCGGGCAACATGGGCCTCGTGAAGGACCTCGTCGTAGAGTTCGACCTGTTCTGGGACAAGATTCGCGCCGTCAAGCCGTGGCTCCAGCCGGAAGGCCCGGAGCCGGAGGCCGAGTACCTCGCTCCGAGCGAAGACATGCTCCACCTCTCCGGCGTCATGTCGTGCATCATGTGCGGCGCTTGCGTCTCCGACTGCACGGTGCTGGAGGTCGACGACAACTTCCTCGGTCCCGCCGCCCTCGCGAAAGCCTACCGCTTCGTCGCCGACCCGCGAGACGGCGCCGACAACGAGCGGCTGGGAGAGCTCAACGAGTACGGCGGCGTATGGGACTGCACGAGGTGCATGCAGTGCGTGGAAGTCTGCCCAAAGGACGTCGCGCCGATGGATCGCATCATGGCCATGCGCGATCAGGCCATGGAGGCGGGCTACACCAACACCTACGGTGCGAGACACGCCATGGCCTTCGCCGACTCCATCGAGCACAGTGGCACACTCGACGAGCTCCGGCTCCCCATCAAGACCTTCGGCATCTTCAACATCAAGGAGATGATCAAGCTCGCCCCGGTCGGCATCAAGGCCCAGCTTGCCGGCAAGCGGCCGCCCATCTTCCACAAGAAGACTCCCGGCGTAGAAAACGTCCGCCGGCTATTCGAAAAAACCGAAAAGGTAGAGAACGATAAATGAAATACGCCTTCTACCCAGGGTGCGTGTCGCGCGGCGCCGCCCCCGAACTCTACGCCTCCACGATGGAGGTCGCCGGTCGGCTCGGCCTCGAATTGGACTACGAGCCGATGAAGACCGCGTCCTGCACCGGCTCTGGCGTCCTGCAGGAGAAGAACCAGCGCCTCGGCGATACCCTGAACGCCAGAACGTTCGCCCTCGCCGAGCGCAGCGGACTGCCCCTGCTGGTCATCTGCAGCACCTGCCAGGGCGTCATGTCCCAGGCCAACAAGCGCCTCACGTCCGACCCCGACTACCTCGCCTCCGTCAATGAGGACCTCGCCGAGGAGGGACTCGAATACAAGGGCACCATCGAGCCCAAACACCTCATGTGGGCCATCATCGAGGACATCGGCATTGACAAGCTCAAGGCCGCCGTCACCAGGCCCCTGACTGGCTTCAAGGTCGCCCCCTTCTACGGATGCTACATCGTTAGGCCGTCGTCCGCCCTTGACTTCGACGACAACCCCGAGCGCAAGGACTCTCTGGAGCGCGTCATAGAGGCCGTCGGCGCGGAGGTCGTCGACTTCGACGGCAAGACCGCCTGCTGCGGATTCCCGATCCTCACCATCAACCAGACCGCCTCACTCACCATGGTCGCCAACCACACCGGCGAGGCCAAGCACAAGGGCGCGATGGCCATGGTCACCCCGTGCCCACTATGCCACCTCAACCTCGACGGCTACCAACCCCAGGCCTCCAAGCTCCGCCGCCAAGAACCAATCGACCTGCCGATCATCCACTTCCCCCAGATGCTCGGCCTAGCCATGGGCATCGACCCCCAGGCCATGCGCCTCAACAAGCACATCGTCTCCACCACCAAGCTCCTCTCCACCATGGCCCTCACGCCATAGGGGCGACACCCTTGCGTCACCCCGACACCTGTCATTCCGAACGCAGCGAAGCGAAGTGAGGAATCTAGAATCCTCATCCTCCAAGACTCCTCCTCACGCAATACTATCTACTTCGCCCTTGCAGTCTCCGCGCCCTCTGCGGTCAGTCTGCAAGACCAACATAACTTGACAATAACATGAGAAAATGGCACCAAATGGCACCAAATGGCGCCAATTTACGGGTTTTTGCTCCCATAGCAACGTTGCCGGACGCCGCAATTCCCCGCCTCATCCAGCCCTTCTTGACGCGCAAGAACGCATGGTCTATCATGGCTCCGTGTCCCCAAAATACCTCCCGATGCCAACGTGACAGCCTTGCTGAATAACCCTGAGACCGTCCGCGAAGAGGCCGTCAATTCATTGCTTGCGGAAGTGCTCCGCGATCATGGAATAGAAGCACGTGCCGAACGTCGCAGGCGAGAGGGCATACCCGATGTTCTCGTCGAGTTGGGCGCGGGCAATACGGTCTTGATAGAGTGCAAATGGGAAGATGCCCACACCCCGTTGGAAAACCAACTCGATAGGCGATTGGACGAGTTCCCGGAAGCGATGGCTGTGATCGGGGTGCTCTATCCTCTGGCGTTGAAATACGTGCATAACACCCGTTCTTGTCTCGAACACGACGGGTATCTACAGTGGTGGCTTCACGGCACTCGCAGTGAGGTGACGTCCGATCGCCCTATCCGAATCGGCTCGGTCACCGACCTCGCCGACTATCTCCGAGTCCTTTCCCTGGAAGTGGAAGCTGCTGACCGCGTGGCCGCCGCCGCGCAGGTCATCGGATATCGAGTGGAACAGGCATCCACAAAGCTTGCCGGCCACGCTCGCATCTCCCGTCGCGTCGCCGACATAATTGCCGAGTCCGATCAGGAGAAAGACCGCGCCGCCGCTCTGCGCATCGGCTGTCTAGTCCTCTTCAACGCTCTGGCTTTCCAGGAACGGCTCGCGGAGGTCAACGAGGATGTGGAAACGGCTCCCGAGGCATGGGATCAGGGTCTCTCACGTCTCCGTGACGCCTGGCGGTATATCTGCGAAAACATCGACTACATACCAGTCTTCGAGCTTGCGTTCAACATCCTCGATGTGCTCAATTCCGGACGACCGGAGCTGCAAAGTTCGGTCATAACTCCCCTGCTGAGGGCCGTCAACGAAACTCGTCATCTCGAAGGGCACGACCTGTCGGGACGCCTCTTCCACACCCTGCTGACCGACGCTAAGTTTACCGGGGCCTACTACACCTCGATTCCTGCGGCCACGATGCTTGCCCGTCTCGTGTTCCACGACTGGCCGCCACACGTCGACTGGGAGGACCACGAGTTCCCCGCGTCCCTCAACGTGGCCGACCTCGCCTGCGGCACGGGAACGCTGCTCATGGCGGTCGCAGCCGAGGCCGAGCGGCGTCACAAGAGCGCGGGAGGCAAGCACGCCGCCGAGCTCCACAAGGCCATGGTCGAGCAGGCCCTGCACGGGTACGACGTCCAGCTCACCGCCGTGCACTTCGCCGCCACCAGCCTCGCGATGCTTAATCCGAACATCCAGTTCGACCGCATGAATCTCTACGTCATGGCGCTCGGAGCCGAGGGCTCGAACGTGTCACTCGGTTCGCTCGACTTTCTGGGCGGAGATGAGGTCGCGGTGCAGTTCGCGCTGTCCCCCGAGTCGATGGGATTGAACGCCCGGCAGATAAGGGAGACCGGAAGGGTGTACGGAGGCGGCTCTCAGGGCGCTCGACAGGGCGTGACGGCAACTCTCCCCGATCTCGATCTCGCCATCATGAATCCCCCGTTCACCCGCTCCGTAATTGGCAATCTGCTTTTTGGCAGCCTACCCAAGCCCGAGAGGAGAAAACTGCAGGACGAACTATCCCGTCGCTTGAAGTCACGGCAGGCATCTGCAACTGCTGGACTCGGTGCAGCCTTCGTCGCCACCGCTGCCCCCAAGTTGCGTCCTGGTGAGGGACGCCTGGCCCTCGTGTTGCCCCTCACTGTGTGTACGGGGCCGTCTTGGAAGCAGACGCGAGCGCTCATCGAGCAGGACTTCGTCCTCGACATGGTCATCGCGTCCCACGATCCGACGCGCTGGAATTTCTCCGACAGCACAGACCTCTCTGAGGCCCTTCTCATCGCCACGCGACGACCTCAAAACGGCCCCGCGACCGAACACCACACCACCTTCGTCAACCTCTGGATGAACCCCGACGGCGTGGTAGACGCTCACAGGATAGCTGAAGTCGCCGCGACCACCACTCCGGCGAAAATCGACGAGACTGGCATGGCTCCTATCGAAGTCGACGGGCGGAACCTCGGTGAGATCCTCGCGATTCCCGAGTCGAAGCTCGCCGGCAGGCAGTGGTACGGCGTACAGTTCGCCCGCGCAGACGTGACTCGCTGTGCGCTCAGACTGCTTGACGAGGGTAAGGTTTGGGTCCCCGGCCAGAGTGTGTCAGCGAGCGTTCCTCTTTGCCGCCTCGACGAACTCGGACAGATTGGCCCTGATATTCGGGACGTGCGAGACGGCTTCGAGCCTATAGGTTCGGTAACGGCCTATCCGATGGTTTCGAATCATGACACTGAGAAAAGGAAGCGTCTGGCCACTCAGCCGGACAAATATCTAGCGCCGCTGGTTGAACCTCGCCCTGGTCGTCGTCTGAAGCCCTTGCACCAGCTTTGGCCGAAGGCAGGTCGATTTCTCGTCGGTGCGCGTTTCAGACTCAACACGGTAAGGGTCGTTGCCATGCGCACTGAGACGAAGGTGCTGGCCAGCATGTGGTGGCCTGTACTGGTTGATGATGTGCAGTCCGAAAAGGCGCTCGCACTATGGATGAATAGCACTCTAGGTGTGCTAACCCTATTGACGGTTCGCAACACAACAGAAGGTAGTTGGGTTCAGTTGAAGAAAGCCGACCTCGAAGGACTGCCAGTCCTCGACCCGCGCCAGCTCTCGTCCTCCCAGCTTCAGCGTCTCTCCGACCTGTTCGACTCGCTGTCAGAAGAGGAATTCGAGCGCCTCCCCGGAATGGCTCACTGCCCCACGCGAAAGCGCCTCGATGACGGCATCTCCGAGATACTCGGCCTCCCCGACCTCTCCACCCTCCGCGACCTGCTTGCCTCCGAGCCGGTCGTCTCCAACACCCGCCTGTAGGATAATCCTCTGGCCGCGCACACCCGTCATCCCCCTGAGAAATAACCCCGACCAATCTTCCGTAGGGGCGATTCGCGAATCGCCCGTTCCGCCAATTCCATGACTGGTGGTGCCTGTGGCAACAGCATTCGGAATCCAACAATCTCTCCCCCCGCTAGCGCAGCTATGCAGAGGGGAGTCGTCCCCCCCGTCCCCCTCACCATGAGGTGCTATACTAAACTCACCATCACCTGACTCTGTGAGCGCATGACCGGACCAACCGCCGGCCGCCCCCTCCTCCAATCGAACAGCCTGACGAAGCGCTACGGCGACACCCTCGCGCTCGACTCAGTCGACATCCAGGTCTTCGACGGCATCACCGGCCTTCTCGGTCCAAACGGCGCCGGTAAGAGTACGGCGATGAAGCTCTTCCTCGGCCTCCTCTCGCCCACCTCAGGCACTGCCGAGGTCCTCGGCGAAAAGCCCTACGAGAACGTCGAGGTGCGCGCCCGCCTCGGATACATGCCTGAGCACGATTGCCTCCCCGACGCCATCACGGCGTCCGAGTTCCTCGGCCACATGGCCCAGATGAGCGGAATCCCCGCCGTCGCGGCCCGCACCCGCGCAGCCGACATCCTCCGCCACGTCGGCCTCGACGAGGAGCGCTACCGGCACATCAAGGAATACTCCACCGGCATGAAACAGCGCGTCAAGCTCGCCCAGGCCCTCGTCCACGACCCCGTCATGGTCCTCCTCGACGAGCCCACCGCAGGCCTCGACCCCGGTGGACGCGAGGAAATGCTCCAGCTCATCCGTCGTACCGGCAGGGAGTTCGGCATCAGCATCATGCTCTCGTCCCACCTAATGGGCGACGTCGAGAGCACCTGCGACCGCATTATCGTCATCGAGGGCGGCAAGATCATCGAGCAGGGCACCGTCTCCCAGTTTACCCAGGAGACCGAGACCCTGGTTATCGACGTGGACGACCGCCGAGACGAGGTGGTCGCTGCCCTCCAAGGCCGTGGCATCGAGGCCGCAATCGACGGCCTCTCCATAGTCGTGCAGCGACAGAGCGAAGAGCAGTTCGACGACATTCGCGATGCCATCGTCGAGGCCGACGCTCGTCTCCGCAGACTCGCCCCTAGCCGTGGACAAATCTCCGACATCTTCCGGAGGACATCGGCATGACCGAGGCCCGGGGCGAGATATTCGACATTGGATACCAGCACTACGACGGGCCGCGCAACGGCAGGCTCCACGCCGTCTGGTCGCTGTGGATGAACGGCTTCCGGACCACGCTCGGACTCGGCAGAGGCACCCTCGCGAAGTTACTCCCGTTTGGCATGCTGATTGCCACTGTCGCCCCCGCCGTTGGTGTCGTCCTCTTGGCGACCATTTTCGGCCCCGAAGAGGACATCATCCCCTCTCACGAGGACTACTATGGGCTGATTTCAATCTTGCTGCTTCTCTTCTCGGCCATTGTCGCCCCGGAACTCATCATCCCCGACCGCCGGAGCGGCGTCATAAACCTCTACCTCGTACGCCCGATCACCGCCATAGACTACGTCGCGGCCCGGTGGGCTTCTTTCCTCGGCCTATCCCTCATCCTCGTCTACTCCGGCCAGGTCTTACTGCTCATCGGCTTCCTGCTGACTGCCGGCGACCCGGTCGATTACCTCCGCGACAACTGGCTCGACATACCCAAGTTCCTCGCTGCCGGAGCACTCGTCGCCTTGTTCGTGACCACAATCCCCTTGGCCGTGTCCTCCTTCACCACCCGCCGCACATACGCCGCCGCAGTCGTCATCGCCGTCTTCGTGATCTCCGTCCCAGTCGCTGGCATGCTCACGTCTTCGGATTGTGAGTTTAGCGAGAGGACGACAAGCGAGGGTGCCAACGTGCAAACCAGCAGGTGCGAGTACGTCACGGGTGACGCGGCCAAGTGGTTCGCCCTGCTCGACGTAGGCCGCGCTCCCATTATTCTGAGCAACATGATCTTCGATGCCGAAGGCACGGGCGATCCCGTTTGGCGGCTCATCGACGCGCACCACCCCTCTATTCCGATACTCTGGTACGCGCTCCTCGTTCTCGGCCCCGGAGCGCTCCTATTCCTCCGCTACCGGAGAATGACGATATGACCGACGCATCTCCCGCAGTTATCTCGGTGGAAAGCATCTCCAAGTGGTACGGTAGCGTCGTCGCCGTCAACGACGTATCGTTCGAGATCCAGCCGGGCATCACCGGCCTCCTGGGACCGAACGGCGCAGGCAAGACCACCTTGCTCAAGATGATCGAGGGCCTCTCCGACCCATCCGACGGCACTGTCACCATCTTCGGTCAAACACCCCGCGGCAATCCCGACCTCTACAGTCGCGTCGGCATCATGTCAGAGCACGAGGCCGTCTACGGCTTCTATACCGGACGCGAGTTCGTGGAATTCTCCGCGAGACTGCACGGCGTGACCGACGTATCCGAGGCAGCCGATATCGCCATCGAACGCGCCGGAATGGCCGAGGCCCAGGGAAGAAAGCTCGGCGGCTACTCACGCGGAATGAGGCAGCGCATGAGACTGGCCGCCGCTATGGTGCACCGGCCCGAGGTCCTCATCCTCGATGAGCCCCTGAACGGCACCGACCCCCGCCAGCGCATCGAGTTCCACGACCTCATGCGGCATCTCGCCTCCGAGGGCAAGACCGTCCTCGTCTCGTCCCACATCCTTGAGGAGGTCGAGACCCTTGCCGACCGCATCCTCCTCATGGTTAGCGGCAAGCTCGCCGCGTCCGGCGACTACCGCGCCATCCGCGCCAAGCTCGACGAGCAGCCCTACACCGTCCGCGTCGTCTCCGACAGCCCTCGCGCGATGGCCTCCGCCCTCGTCGAGATGGAAGGCATCGAATCGGTCTCCATGGCCGAGGACGGCGAGGTCGTCGTCCTCAGCAAAAACGTCGAAGTGCTCCAGCGCTCGGTCGCCCGCGTGGCCTCGGAGCGCGGCATTCGCCTCCTCCGCGTCGAACCTCTGGACGAGTCGCTCGAAAGCGTCTTCAGCTACATCGTGGAGGGTTAGATGGCACAGATCTTCAAACTAACCCTTAGACAGCTCCTTGGACGGTGGCGCGTCCTCCTCATCGTCTTCCTCGCGTCCCTCCCCACGCTGATCGTCCTCCTCGTCAAGTGGCAAAACCCCTGGGAGGCAAAGTTCGATCAGGACTTTGTCCAGGTCATGATCGACGCCATGATAATCGGCGGCATCATGCCCATCGTCACCATGACGGTGGCCTCCGCCGCATTCGGAAACGAGCTTGAGGACAGGACGCTCTACTACCTCATCCTCAAGCCCATCTCACGGGTCCAAATCGCCCTCGCGAAAGTGGCCGCCACGTTCGTCTTGACGGCCCCCGTCGTGGTCGCCGGCGGCGTTGTCGCCACCGCGCTGGTCGGCGCTGATGCAGGCGCTGTCGTCACCGTGGGAATCGCACTCTTGGCCGGCGTCGCCGCCTACGCCTCGATATTCACCTGGGCCGGACTCATCACCCCGCGTGCGCTGTCATACGGCCTCGTCTACGTGCTCGTCTGGGAAGGCTTGCTCAGCACATTCCTGACCGGCATCCGCTACCTCAGCGTCCGCGGCTACACGCTCTCCCTACTCCACGGAATCGATGCCACGAACTTCGAGAGCCTCGAAGACCGCGTAATTGCGTTCCCCGCCGCCATAATAGGTGCCGTCGGCGTCGCGCTCGTGTTCTTCTTCCTCACCCAGTACCGCCTCCGCACCATGGACGTCCCGTAGGACTACCTGTACTCCCACCGGCCTCTCCCCCGCCGGGAGCTGACAGGGGTAGGCAAAACGGGTTTGTAGCTATGACCCGGCTCCGTCTCTCTGTCACTCCGAGCGAAGCGAGGAATCTAAAGTCCATGACCGCAAGACCGCGCCCCCAGCCACACCCCGTTCGCCCTGAGCCTGTCGAAGGGCTTTCCCCTGCCACCGAACTACCCCTCTCCCTCACTCTGTGTTCTCTGTGGTGAATCTTTGTCCCATATCGAGCAGTTATTTGGAAGCCTATCGAAAGGCAAGTCCACTTCAAATCTGAGAGACTTGAGATAGTCTCTTAGTGGCATACCAAGACCATACGGAACCTGCAGTCGTACGACACCGGAGACCCTCTATGCCCCCAGTAGACGGCAAACTCATCGGCAAAGTGGCCCTCGTCACCGGCGCGGGCCGTGGAATCGGCAAGGCCATCGCCACCGGCTATGCCGCCGCAGGCGCAGCCGTATGCTGCGTCGCCCGCACCCAGTCCGAAATCGACCACACCGTTGCCGAGATCCGGAGCAACTGCGGCACCACTATCTCAGCCCAGGCCGACGTCACGGACTACGCCTCCGTCGTCCAGGCATTCGATGCCGCCACCCGCAACCTCGGCGGAGTCGACATCGTCGTCCTCAACGCCGGCGGCAACTACGACGATAGCCGCGACATCGAGTGCGGCAGCCCCGAGCAGTGGGCGGACACGGTTCAGGTTAACCTCATCGGCTCCTACCACACGGCCCACGTCGCAATACCTCACCTGAAGACGCGAGGCGGCGGCAAGATCATCGCCATCGGGTCCGGCATCGGCCATCGCGGCAGACCCGGCGAGTCGGCCTACGCATCCGCGAAGGCCGGACTCTCCATGCTCGTCCGCGTGCTCGCCCAGGAACTCTGGCAGCACAACATCAGCGTCAACGAACTCATCCCCGGCCCCGTCCTCACCGAACGCGTCGCGCAGACTCTCGCTGACCGCCCCGACTCCGTCTTCAAGATCGACAGCGAGTGGATCAAGACCCCCAAAGAGGTCGTGCCCCTTGCCCTCTTCCTCGCCACCCAGCCCGACAAAGGCCCCACCGGCCAGACCTTCAGCCTCATGCGCCGCGACCCCTAGCGCGGATTTGCTGTTCGGATAGTTCGAGGGGTACTGTAGTTAGAGAAGCCAGCAAGGTTTGTCCCGATGAACTCGCGTAGGACGACGCGATGCGGCGTGGACTTGCGGTTAGGGATAGCCTGACATATGATATGGTCACATTAGTGACCACAATGAGGTTCGTACTATGACCGAAGTTGGCATACGTGAACTGAAAACACAAGCCAGCGACATAATCCGGCGAGTTCGAGAAAACAACGAGTCATACATTGTGACGTATCGTGGTCGGCCCGTAGCCAAGCTCGAACCTGTTCAAGATAACGACGTGCAACTAGCCCGCGATCTTTCAATCTTGGAAGAGATGGATCGTCTCGCCGAAGAAATCACCAAGCATTGGCCCAAGGGACTGTCGGCTGCCGACGCCGTTTCGGCAGACAGGCGAGAGCTGTAGATGTACGTAGTCGACGTGACACTTGAGCAGGTCTTGCAATCAGTAATCGAACGATGAACTGTGTAGTCATTACAGTGACCACAAAAGGGTGTGTTCCATGACCGAAGTAGGAATACGCGAACTCAAAACCCAAGCTAGCGACATCATACGCCGAGTCCGAGATGCGAACGAGACTTTCGTCGTGACGTATCGCGGAAGGCCCGTTGCCAAGCTTGAACCGCTCGAGGACCCCGAAACGACGAGAAATCGGACTCGGGAAGTCCTAGCTGAGATGGACAGAATCGCAGAGACCGTGACCAAGTATTGGCCAAGTGGTGTCTCCGCAGTCGATGCCGTCGCGGAAGACAGGCAAGAGCTGTAGATGTACGTAGTTGACGCGAGCGTGTGGGTAAGTAGATTTCTGCCACAGGACACCTTCCATGTCGAGAGTCGCCATTGGGTGGAGGAGCGGGTCAGGCGTAGAGAAGCAGTGATAATCCCTACCATCGCCCTCGCTGAAATCGCCGGTGCGGTCGCACGTAACTCGGGACGTGACTACGAAGGCACAGATGCTGCTCGGCTCGTGGAAGGTCTTTCTATTTCGTACTTTGTAGCAGTGGACGAGAATCTCGCTCGACTCGGTGCACGAGTTGCAGCGACTCTCTTCCTGAGAGGTGCGGATGCGGTGTATGTAGCAGTCGCGAAACGACTGAATGCCCCCCTCGTCACATGGGACAACGAGCAGCTAACCCGCGGATCCCCCTTCATCGAGACCCTCTCGCCCGCACCCGCCTAGCACAGCCTCAGCCCTCACGCCCCCACAACGGGTGCCTGAACGTAGGATTGGCCGCCCTGTGCCTCGACGATCCCCGCACACGCGCCGTCGCCGGTGCATCGTCCTCAGGTTCCGGCGGAGCAATATGCTGCCGCCTCTCCGGGCGCCTGTCCGACAAGGTGTTGAGGCGCCGCGCGAGGTCCTCTAGGCTCGCCAGGTTGTGAATGGGCAGCAGGTCGTCGATATACGGCATCGCCGCCCGCATCCCTCGCGTCAGCGGCTCGTAGTTCTCCGCTCCCGCGAGAGGATTGAGCCATATCAGCCGGTGACTGCTCCTCTGGAGACGCGCCATCTCCCTGCCGAACTGATCCGGCTCTCCCCTGTCCCAGCCGTCCGAGATGACCAGCACCACCGACCCCCATCCGAGCACCCGCCGCCCCCACCGGAAGTTGAACGTCCTCAGAATGTCGCCGATGCGCGTCCCCCCCGACCAGTCGGGCACCGCCTTTGACACCTCGTCAATTG
This sequence comes from Chloroflexota bacterium, assembly GCA_026713145.1. Classification (GTDB taxonomy): domain Bacteria; phylum Chloroflexota; class Dehalococcoidia; order Lucifugimonadales; family VXLM01; genus VXLM01. The sequence continues at coordinate 6,046 of JAPOPA010000153.1, read as the reverse complement.
CACGGTCGATGTCCCGGTGGTCGAGGTGCCCCGTCACGCGGGTCAACCTTGTGGCGAACAGGAACGCCTCCACCCTGTTGTCCAGACCGCCGTACAGCGTGTGGATGAACTGGAGCAGCATCCGCGTGTAACGCTCCATCGAGCCGCTCACGTCGCAGATTAGCACCAGCCGACGCGGAGTAGTCTTCCGCCGCTTGGTCGGCAGCTCCACCGGCTCCCCGCCGTACCGAAGGCTGCTCCGTAGTGCCCTTCGGAGATCGAGTTGCCTGCCGTCTCCTCGCCCCCAGCGCCTGGTGCGACGGCGACCCAGGTCCCACTGCAGCTCCTCGATCATAACGCGAGCCTGGGTGAACTCGTCCGGCGTGTATTCCGCGAAGCTCTTCTTGCGGAGGACCTCCCTCGCGCTGAAAGTGCGCGTCAAGTCGATCCTGTCGATATCCTCCTCGGAATCGTCCTGGCCGTCGTCCAAGCCGTTCGTGGACGAGCCCGGGGGAGGTGGCCCCACCTGCGGCTGCCGGAAGCGCCGCTGCTCCCCCATCGACCGTAGGTCCATTGTCGTCTGTGGGTCCTTCGGCTGCCGCCAGAAGACCTCGAACGCCTCGTCGAACAGGGCAAGGTCGTCCTTCCGGTGAACGAGAAGCGTGCGGAGTGTGGCCCGAAAGTCGCCCTTCTTGGCGAGACCGATGTCGTCAATGACCGCCACGGCGTCGAGCATTCGCCCGACGTGAACGTCCAATCCCATGCGCCGCAGTAGCCGCCCGAACAGCAGCAGGTTATGGAGGATGTGGCCGCTCGTCGCGTCAGCCACGCCTGCCACCGCGTCTCGCGCCGCGATTCATCGCGCGATTCAGCAACGCCCGAGTCTGCTCTCCACGCACCGTCTCCACGTCCTCGCGGTACTTGAGCATGATGCCGAGCGTGTCGTCAATCACCGAGGGGTCGAGCTCAGTCTGGTCCAGTCCCACGAGCGCCGCCGTCCAGTCGAGAGTCTCTGCAACGCCGGGCACCTTGAAGAGCTCGGCCTCGCGTAGCTCCTGCACGAACGCCGTGACCTGCTCGGCCAGCTTCCTCGAAGCGTCGGGCGCCTTGCTCGTGACGATCTGGACCTCCTTCTGGAAGTCGGGATAGTCGATCCAATAGTACAGGCACCGCCGCTTCAGGGCGTCGTGTATCTCCCGCGTCCGGTTGGACGTGATGATCACATACGGCGGCTCCTCCGCCCGGAACGTGCCCAGCTCGGGAATGGTTATCTGGAAGTCGGAGAGCATCTCCAGCAGGAACCCTTCAAACTCCTCGTCCGCGCGGTCGAGTTCGTCGATGAGCAGCACAGGCGGCTTCCCGTCGCTCGATTCGATCGCCTGCAGCAGCGGACGCTTTATCAGAAACTTCTCGCTGAACAGCTCCTGCTCCGCCTCGCCTTCGCTGATCCGGTCGGACGCCTCCAGCATTCGAATCTCAAGAAGCTGCCGCGAGTAATTCCACTCATACACCGCCTGATTGACGTCCAGCCCCTCGTAGCACTGCAGCCGGATCAGCTTCGTGTCGAGGGCCGCCGCGAGCACCTTGGCAATCTCCGTCTTGCCCACGCCCGCCTCGCCCTCAAGAAACAGCGGACGCCTGAGCTTCAGCGCCAGGTAGATAGATATCGCCAGGCTGCGGTCTGCCACGTACAGGTTCTCCTGCAGGGCCTTTTGAAGATCGTCGACCGCGGTCGGCACGGTCGCGGTGTGGTCAGTCTGCGTCAAGGTTCCTCTCCGGTTAATTTTCGGCTACTAAAACGTAGGGGGCGAGGTTACCCCCGCCCCCCTGTTCAAGCCATTCTACGGCATGAGCCTCGGTCTAGCCCGCGCACTCCACGGCGCAACCAAGGGCGCGTCGCGTGTAGACGACAGCCATCGCCTTCCGATAGTCCTCGGTGGCGAAGATGTCACTCAGCACGTCGTCGCCGATGTCGTTGCAGATGGCCGCCGCGGCCTCATCCAGCGCCGCGTCCGTCGGCGCGTTCCCGACAAGACACGCCGCGACGGAACTGCCGACGGTCGGCGCAGACTCAACCCCGCCAACGGCCACGCTGGCCGCCGTAACGGTGCCGCCTTCAATGGTGACGGACGCCGCAGCGCCCACCACGGCGTAGCGGGACGCCGGGTGCGAGAGCTTCGCATACGCCATACCCTGGTTCGCCTGCTTCGCGCAAACATCGATGCTCGTGATGATCTCGTCCGAGCCGAGGTTGTTCTCCATCAGCCCCTGGATGAACCCGGAGACGCACTCGCTCCTCGACCCGCCCGGGCCGGTGATGTTGATGCTCGCGCCTAGTGCCGTGAGCACCGTCGGCAGGTCGGAGGCCGGGTCCGAATGAGCAAGGTTGCCTCCGATCGTGCCGCGATTGCGGACGGCCGGATCGCCGACCATTCCCGCGGCCTCCGCCAGCATCGGACTGTCCCTCTTCACGATGTCCGACGAGGCGATTTCTGCGTGAGTCGTCAGCGACGAAATCGAGATCGTCCCGTCGTTGCAGGAAATTCCGCAATTCAACTCGTCCACGTGGCCGATGTCGACCAGCAGCGACGGCGAGGCCAGCCGGAGCTTCATCAGCGGGATCAGGCTGTGCCCGCCCGCCAGCACCTTTGCGTCTTCATTCCCGGCTAGGAGAGCTACGGCTTCCTGTACCGAGCCGGCTCGTTGGTATTCGGTCTGTGATGCGTACATGGCCTACCCTCCGTTCTGTGCTTGATTGATCGCCTGCCAGACTTTCGTCGGCGTCAGCGGCATATCTACGCTGTTCACGCCCAAAGGCCTCAGAACGTCCATCGCCGCGTTGTACACCGCGGCGGTCGAGGCAATCGTCCCGGCCTCGCCGATGCCCTTCACCCCAAGCGGGTGGTGCGGCGAAGCAGTCGTGTTGGACAGCACCTCGATATCCGGGAAGTTGTCCGCCCTCGGCATCGCGTAGTCGAGCAGCGACCCCGTGAGCAACTGCCCGTCGTCGTCGTAGACGGCCCCTTCCCACAATACCGGGCCCGTCCCCTGCACGACGCCGCCATGCACCTGTCCCTCGACGATCATCGGGTTGATCTGCACGCCGCAGTCGTCCACCGCAACGTACTTCTTCAACTCGATCTGACCCGTGGTCGTGTCCAGCTCGACGACCGCGATGTGCGTCCCGAACGGGTACGTGAAGTTCGGGGGATCGTAGAACGCGCTCGCCTCGAGGCCCGGATCCATGCCCTCCGGCATGTCCCAAGCCACGTTCGCCATCAGCGCGATATCCTGGATCGTCTTGTGCTCGTCCGGCGAGCCCTTCACAAAGAACTTGCCGTCGTCGTACTCGATGTCCGCTGCGTCCGCCTCAAGCAGGTGGGCCGCAAGCGTCGTCGCCTTGTCCTTGATCTTTCGGCTGGCTAGCGCTATTGCAGCGCCCGATACTGCCGTCGTACGGCTGCCGTACGTGCCCCAGCCCATCGGCGTGTTGTCCGTGTCGCCGTGGATCACGTCCACGTCGTCCACCGGCACGCCGAGCTCTCCCGCGAGAATCTGGGCGAATGTCGTCTCCTCACCCTGGCCGTGCGGCGAGGAACCGATCATCACGTGCACCTTGCCGGTCGGGTGGAACCGCACGATAGCGCTCTCCCACAAACCGCCCTGGAAGCCTACCGCTCCCGCGACCTGCGATGGGCCGAGTCCGCATATCTCCACGTAGGAGCAGACTCCTATGCCTATGTGCTTCCCCTCAGCTCGCATCGCCGCCTGCTTCTCCCGCAGGTCGGCGTATCCGATGTGGTCGACCGCCTTGTCGAGCGCGGCCTCGTAGTCGCCGCTGTCGTACACGATGCCGGTCGAAACGTCCTGGTTCTCCTCGAACGCCTCGATCAGGTTCCGTCGGCGGACCTCCACAGGATCGATGCCCGTCTCGGCGGCGACCAGGTCAACCAGTCGCTCGACCAGAGTCGTCGCCTCAGGCCTTCCCGCTCCGCGGTAGGCGTCGACCGGCGTCGCGTTCGTGAACACGCCGTATATGTCCCCATGTACCGCCGGGATGTGGTACGCGCCCGAGTACATCAGGCCGTGAAGGATCGTCGGGACTCCGGGAGCCGCCGTCGACAGGTATCCGCCGAGTCCGGCGTACACCGTCGTCCGAAGGCCCAGGATCTCACCGTCATTCGTAGCCGCCATCTCTAGCTCTTCCACGTGGTCGCGCCCGTGGATCGTCGCCTGGTAGTTCTCGCTTCGGGTCTCCGTCCACTTGACGGGAACGCCCAACTGCATCGCGCAGAAGGAAGTGATCGCCTCGTCGGCATAGTACGGGATCTTGCTCCCGAAACCGCCGCCGACCTCAGGAGCGATAACTCGCACCTTGTGCTCGCCGACGCCGGTGACCACTGAACTCAGGAATCGCGCGATGTGCGGGTTCTGCGTCGTTGCCCACAGCGTGAGGTTGCCGGTTGCCGCCACGTACTGGGCGACCGCCGAGCGCGGCTCCATCGCGTTGGGGATCAGCCTTTGCAGAGTGATGGTGTCTTTGACGACGACGTCCGCCTTCTCAAACGCCTCGTCGATCTCTCCGCCCGCGACCGTCCACTTGAACGCGATGTTGTTCGGCACGTCGTCGTGTACCTGCGGCGCGCCGTCCATGGTGGATGCCTTCGGGTTGATAGTCGCGTCGAGCGGCTCGTAGTCCACGTCGATGTGTTCGAGCGCGTCCTCGGCCTGATAGCGGTTCTCGGCCACCACAACCGCTACCGCGTCGCCCACATACCGGACCTTGTCCTTCGCGATGGCCGGGTGGTCCGGCATGATCAGGTTGGAGTCTGGTATGTGCCACGCGCAGGGAATCGGGTTCAGATGCCCCTCGATATCCGCGCCGGTGTAGACGGCGATAACGCCGGGCTGGCACGCCGCCGCGCTTGTGTCGATACTCGTTATGTTGGCATGAGCGTACGGACTCCGAAGAATCGCCGCATGCACCGTGCCCGGTAGTCTGATGTCGTCCGTGTACGAGGCTCGGCCCGTGATGAGCCGGGGGTCCTCACGACGACGAATTCCTGAACCGAATATTCTTGTCGTCATGGTCTAGCCTCCCATCGTTCGTGCGGCGTCTTCGACCGCCAGCACGATGTTTTGATAGCCGGTGCATCGGCAGATGTTGCCCTCCAGCCCTTCCCGGATTTCCTCTCGCGAAGGATCGGGATTGGTGCGCAGCAGCTCGCTGGCCGCCATGATCATCCCCGGAGTGCAGAAACCGCATTGGAGCCCATGGTTGTTCCAGAAGGCTTCCTGAAGCGGATGCAGTTCAACACCGTCCGACAATCCCTCGACAGTCGTGATGCAAGAGCCGCTGGCCTGCGCGGTCAGTACCGTACAGGACTTGACGCTCACCCCGTCCATCGTGACGGTGCAAGACCCGCACTGACTCGTGTCGCACGCGACCTTGGTACCCGTGAGCGCCGCGTTCTCGCGAATGAAGTGAACGAGCAGCTGCCGCGGCTCCACCTCTTCGCTGTACGTGCGCCCATTGACCGTTATGTCCACTGGGACTTTCACGATTCACCTCCCTCTTAAGTGTTCCAAACTATGAGGAGCGACCTACCTTTGACCGGGAAAAAGATACCCTTGAGCCGCTCCGGTTCCTCGACTCGCTGCAAGGTTATGCGAACGAAACGAACCTGTCAATCACACGAAAGCCGAATCCCGTCTCTAGCCGGTAAACAACTCTCAAGTCACGTATGTTTCTTGCAATCTAACGGCCTCAAGTCAGGAAATCCGTCATACCGGCGTAGGCCGGTATCCACAGGGGGTGGGAGGCTCTTGGAGGGGTCTCAGTAAGCGGCGAACCTAAAACGACATGAACGTAATACTCAGTCAACTTGAATATGACGAAAAGGCAGATGCCGATCAATCCCCTCTCCCGTCGGAGGCTGTCTCATAAGTAGGTTATCTTGTTGAAAATACAGAGGTTCTAGGGGTAAGTTCGTGTTGTTGCACCTGCTTTAGGAGAAGTGGCATGCCATTTCGGGACTTCAATCGGGAACAGGGGTGGCTTCTGCCG
>JAPOPA010000219.1 GCA_026713145.1 Chloroflexota bacterium | reverse complement strand
TGCCAGACCACTCCTATGCGTCGATCGCCTCGCTCCCCACCCGGTTGTCTGCCCGACTCGTAGCGCCCTCCGTCCTCGGCGATTCCCGTGCGCTGCAGCTCTGCGGCCCGCAGGGTCTCTTCTACTGCTACTCTCACGGCGTGGAACTGGTGGTAGCCGGCCATCTTCTTAACGAGCGCGCCACTACCGTCGTCCTCGAATATGATGAAGTCGTGGATAAGGGCGAGGAACCGCTCCGGATCGAATACGCCCTCCAACATCACCTGGAGCTCGGTCATTTGAGGACCCGCGAGGGTTTCTCCTGTCACGGTGCGCCAGGGCTTGAACCATTCCCTACCGGAGGTCAGCGTGCCGACACGCGCTTCATTTCCGTCGGAGACCATGAGCGCCTCGTTCATCGAAAATAGCGTGGGCAGTTCGGCCTTGTAGGTCTGGAGCTGCTGCCATGCCGACCAGATGGTGGCGTCTTCGTCGGTTGGGTTCTTGAGCTCAATGACGCCGAGCGGTAGGCCGTTCACAAAGAGCACCACGTCCGGCCTGCGCGTATTCCGGTTCTCGGAGACGGTGAACTGGTTCACGGCGACAAGGTCGTTGTTGGCGGGCTCGTCGAAGTCGATGACTCGGACGAGGTCGCCGCGCACCTGTCCTCCAGACTCCCGGTACTCGATCTCAACGCCGTTGACGAGCATCCGGTGGAACTCGCGGTTCCGGGCCTCGAGGGTCGAACCTTCCGGGCGCGTCAGCTTGCGGAGGGCGTCGTCGAGGGCATCGATTGGCAAGGCAGGGTTCAACTCCGCAAGCGCATCACGCAGCCGTCGTTCCAACACTACTTGTCCGTAGTCGGCGCGCTCGGCGTTTGGTGTGTCCGGCGCGATGTCGGGGCCGTGCGCAACGCTCCAGCCGAGGTCGGCAAGCCATGCCAGAGCGGCCTCTTCAACGACGGCTTCAGTGATGGTAGTCATCTAGGCTCCCAGGCGGTTCATGTCTAGGACGAATGACCCCAGTCCGACGGACCGTCCCTCCAGCAGACTTCGAATTGGCACGGCGAACATCCCGTCGCCGAAGCCAGCGGTAATCTCGCCGTCATATGCCACAACCCCTGCCACGAATCGTTGGCCGGCAGCCTTCTTCAGTTTCCACAGGCCGCGAAAGTCGGACGTTTTCACGGTGGCGGCCGCCTTTACTTCCACGCCAGCCACCTCTCGCGCTCCGCGCTCAATGACGATATCGACCTCTACTTGGTCCCTGTCCCGGTAGTGGAAGAATTCCAGTGGAGTATCATAGCAGACGGACTGGCGCTTCAATTCCAAGAGTACGAACGACTCCAGATATTGACCGAGCAATTCGCGGTCCTGTACCAGGGCACGTCGGTTAACTCCAAGCAGGGCACAACCAAGGCCGGTATCCCCTATGTGGAGTTTGGGGGTCTTGACCAGTCGGCTCAGTTGGTTCCTGTGCCATGGTGGCAGCCGATCGATGAGAAAGAGCCGTTCCAGCAGCGCCACGTAGTCGCCGATGGTAGGCCGGCTCAGTTGGAAGGGGGACGCCATGTTCGAGAGATTATAGAGCCGGGCCGTCTGGGATGCTGCGGCGGTAAGTAGCCGGGGCATTACGTCGAGTGTACTGATCCTGGCCAGGTCTCGCACGTCTCGCTGGAGCTGGGTGTCTATGAAGTTCCTGTACCAACTGGCTCTGCGGGAGGGCGAGCGGGCGAGCGCGGCCGGATAGCCGCCGTCCGCAATCCGCGCCGCTAAATCGTCCCCTAGCCGATCGGTCCTTGTCGTTGGGAATGTCCCACTGAAGAGGTCGTCGAGGAAGTTGGGTATCCCGCCGTGTATTTCTCCCTGAGAAAGGGGATGTAGCCGCAGGATTTCCATCCGGCCAGCTAGAGAGTCGGAAAGGGTCGGAACCAGCAGGACTTGGGACGAACCGGTGAGGAGGAACCGTCCAGGAGAGCGACTGGAATCTATTTCCTGCTTCAAGGCGGTGAAGAGGGAAGGAACGCGCTGCACCTCGTCGAGGACCGTCCGCTCCCGCAAGCCGCCAACGAAGCCGGCCGGATCGGACTCGGCAGCGGTGCGGGCGATATTGTCGTCAAAGCTGATGTAGTCGTCCCCCCGAGGGTCTCCTACGACACGGGCCAGTGTGGTCTTGCCGGACTGCCGGGGGCCGTGGATGAGCACGGCAGGCGAGTCAGCCAGTGCTTCGACCAGGGACGGTTCGGTGTAGCGGGGATACAGTGAGGTTGGCCGCATCGTCCGATTGTAACCTTATGCTTCGGCCAATTGCAATGTTGTGGTGCGTCAGATTGCAACTTGATAGAGTGTCTGATCGTAAGGTTGCGGCGATGGCCCGACCGTGCGCGAGACAGGCGAGAGCGGCTCGTTCAACGTCGGCTTTGGTGATCGTGGTCACTGCGTCCAGTCTATGACGCCGGCGATTGCGAGAACAATCATAACCGCCAAGACTACGTGCAGTGTGGCGAATAGAATAGGTATCCATCGTTCGATCTTTGTCACTGCGCGATACTCCGCCGCCGCCAACTCCCACTCGTGCTTGTACATCGCTGCGGGTAAGTGCTCCTCGAACTCGTGAATCAAGCTGAACTTGATCCGGTTCAGGTCGGCGTGCGACTTGATGATCAAGAACCAGAGCACGGAGACGAAAATTCCCATAAAGGGAATCGGCAACATCCAGTAGCTTTGGCCGAAACCAGCGGACTGAAGACCGTATAGCGCGGCGAGGGCAACGTTCAGGCTAAGGAGGTAACGACTCGATGCGACACGCCGAGCGCTAACGTTCTCTGCGGACTGAGCGTAGAGCTTATACTGCTCAAGCAGGTCTGACTTGAACGACTCGCCGTAGCACTCTTCGGTCTTAGGAATGAATGATTCGCACTTCTGGGCGTCCATACCTACCTCGGACGAGCGATCAGTTCTTTCAGGGTAGGCCAAGTCCAAGGATGCATCACCTTCTTCTTGGGCGCTGTGTTTGGCCTGGAACATTGCCCTTGCCTGCGGCCCTTCAACAAAAAGTACGGTTTCTTCTCTTCCCGAGTAATAGCAACCTCGCCTGCTACTCCGCTGGCCTTGTGCGTACGGTGGCCGCAGATAACAATGACGAGATCGCACCTGCGTATCCGAGACCGCACCTCATCTCGCCATTTCTCATTGATTCGTCCGTACACAGACTCATCCTTTATGCTGAAGGGCGAATCTGACCTCTCGGCTTGGGCGACCAAATCGCCCCTCAGGTCCTTATCGTTGTCGTAGTCAAAGCTGATAAACACACTTTTGGTAGTCATTGGTATCTCCTCTCAGCTCAACCCGCTCAACATCGGATTTAGTGAGGATCATTGGGGTCAACAGGAACCGATGTCAAGTTGCGAGGGTTGCGTAGTTCATACCCGCTACCAGTTCGGTAAATGTCCCCAACGAGGCTGATGGGATTGCGATTCTCAAACGCTCTGATTACAGTCGTATACGACAACTCCTCAAATTGGACATTCAACCTAATGGGACGGCCATCTTGAACATAAAGAATTGTTGCTCGCCCGTCGAACTCCCTTGGTTCCCTAGCCAATGCAACTACCTGTGCCACCACGGTTTCGTCGAGTTGTGGTTCGTTTCGACGGTATGAACTGGCCGCCTCAGTCAGAATGTCAGCAGAAAACTCGGAAAACTGAAAACGGTGTTCACCTATAGTGGAAGGGCGAACAGGGGCCCAAAACAAGTCGATTTCTATTCCTTCGCCTTTCTTGGCCAGATTTGCCAGCGCGTCGCAAAGATTCGCACTTACTCCGTGAGACACAGCCTGTCGGAAGCTGACCAATGGGTCGTCAATAACTGCCCCAAAAATTGCCTCACTGGAGTGTGTCAAAGCTTCTGCCAGTTTGAGGGTAGCGCGGCGGGGAAATGGAGCGAAATAGTCGTCTCCCATGTCCGTTTGAGTTTCGAATCCAGCTGGCACTGGAGAGTGCAAAGTTAATTCGTAACCTTGATGATGCCCGGGCAACGGTCGCACGTTGTCCAAGAATTCGGTAACGTCAGAGCTTAGCGGTCCGCGATAAGTCGCCTGGGGTCTTTCCACGGCGCGCGCCGCGGAGGTAATCATGCTCATAGCGTCATTAAATAAGGTGGCGCTTTGCCTCAGGGATAGCGGCTCCTTGGTCAATCCATTGGCTGAACGCATTCGAATTACGTCGGCACCGGACGCAGACAGATCGTAATAGACATCAAGCTGGGAACGCTGCTCGACCTGGGCCAAGACAGCCACCGACTCAGCCATGTTCTCTGCGTATCCGCCTATGGTGTCTCTGTGAGGGACCAAAATCTCCCATGTTCTGCTTTCGTGCTCCTTGGCAAAAACAGTGATGGGCCGTTCTCCCCACCCTCCTGTATCAGTCCAACCGCGAGAGCTAAGGTAAGCGCGGAGACTTACTATGGAAATGGACTTCAAGGCTTCCCTGTCGCGTATTTGGACAATCACAGCACACCTGTCCTTTCAGCGCTCTGCATCATCTTGGCAAGTTGAGCGCTGTCAAATACGTTTCCCAAGGGTAAATGAACCGTAATGGTGTTTTGGTTAGAAGACGCAGGACTTCCTTCAAGTGACATCCAGTAAGCGCAGTAGCGCAGGCACAGTTCCTCGTCACTCTGATTGATCCACTCATCAATAGACTCCGGCATAACAAGAACTACCAGAATGCGAGGATTGATTGCTTCTAATCTCAAGTCATCGTAATTCTTGACCGACAGCTGAAAATGGATGTATTCCTCCCTGACAACATCTCGTGCAGTCGCCTTGGCTTGAAACTCTATACGGGGCCTCTTGCCAAAGTCAGCCTTCACAGTTCCGTCAACACTGTCGAGGTCCACTTTCACTTCCTCGACCTGAAAGCCTGCGTGAGAAGCAACAGCTTCTATGTATGACAAAGAGAATCGGGATTTTTGAGTGTTCATGTCCATCAGTCTGTCTATCCTTCTCCCACTTTCACCTCCCCCGACACCAGCCCCGGCAGCAACGCATCTCGCTGCGCAGCAAGATCGCGGGATTCTTGTTCCAGACGGTGACGCCGAGAGAAAATAGCAGAGGTATAGTCATTGAATTCGGCCAAGACGCGCTTGTCAGGTATTAGCTGCTGATTCATGTACGCCAAGTTTCGATTTAGGCCGGGCACTGCCGAATCAGCCGAAACAGACGGAAGGTCTTGGCCGGTCAGGGCAAAGAATAGGAAGGGGAGTCCTCCGTTGGCATCTCTCGGGACAACATAAAAGGTCGTGTCGATTGGGAAGAAGTCACCATGCGCCCACGTAACGACACCGGGGTTGCCTTTCCTACCAACAACTATACCTGGCCCCCCTACGAGCTTCTTGTCGTGCCAGCCAACTTGTCCGTTTGAGCCATACACGGGAACAGGGCCATCCTTACGATCGACTGCTCTCAGGGCCTTACCGTAGGCCAGTTCGACAAGTTCCCCTAGCGGCTTCACCTCCCACCCCTCCGGGATCTCCCCGAGCTCCGAGGGGACCATCCGGTCGGGAAATAGGTCGTAAAGGTCGGCGGGGAGGCCCGGGAGGGACTCACCGCGCCGCCAGCGGCCGTCCATCTTGGCGCGCACGGGGTCGAAGTCCACGAACCACGACTTGAACAGCGCCCGCGTCATCGCCTCCAGCGTCTCATTCATCCGCCGGTTCAGTTCTATCTTGTCGTCCAGCGTGCCCAGGACGTGGGCGATGGCCTGCTGCTCGGGGAAGGGTGGTGAAGGTATAGAAATACTGTTCATGTTTCCCTGAGTTAGCTTCGGCATGGTGGAACCAGTCAAGTACCCGCTAATGTCTAAGGCCGAAAGCGCGTACTTCAGAAATCGAGTGTCGGCATTGCCGTTGCCTTGCACAATGTGGGCATGATTATTGACCCAGAACTTCCCATTGACTAGTAAGGCAATCGGAGTGTTACGGGTACGAAGGTTTTCGCCGTCTTCTGCAATCAGGAGATACTCACCATCGAACAGGAAGTCATCTACGTAGTCTACGACTCCAGAGGCTCCATAGTAGGGATATCGACCTGGTCGTCTATCTCTTTCCTTCACAGGAATAAGCATAGCGTCAAAATTGTCTGTCCAGTCACCCAGGGTACACGTTCGCCACTTTTCCGGCGGTGTATTGTCGGTCCCCACAGGCAGGAGCACTTTCTGCAACTCCACGATCCGCCTGAAGGAGCCTCCAACCCGGCTTAGGTCCACAACGTCGACCGTATAGGGGAGTGCCGAATCCTCGAACGCGTCCTTCAGGGCACTCAGCACCTCGTGGCTAAGCTTGCTTTCGCCTTCCAGGGCCAGGTCCAAGTCCGAGGAGTCCTTGGTAGTCCAATTGTCGCGGCTACCAAACACCCAGACTTTGACGTCCGCAGGTAAATGCTTGAGCAGGATGTCCTGCACGGTTTCGAGCTGGTCGGGCCTGATGTCCACCGGGCTAGTCAAGGGACTCCCCCAAGAGGGCGTCAACCTCACGGATGAGTGTCGGAAGGTTGTTGTTGATTACGTTCCACACCAGCCGGTCGTCTATGTCGGCGTATCCGTGAATCAGCACGTTGCGGAAGGCGATGGTCCGTTGATATTGGCTAATTCGGTCAGCCAGCGGCTCATCGGTCCTGGCAAGCTGGGCCATCGCCTCGCCGATGACCTCGAATTGACGCTCCACGGCCGATCTCAGCATGGCGTCGCTTTCGTAGTCCGCAAAGGTCTTGCCGTCGGTGAATTCCCGTAGCAGACCGGCGGCGCGCTGGATGTCGTACAGGTACTTCCGAGCCTCAAGCCTCATAGACGGGAGTCCTTGTCTGCTCCACTGACTGGAGGAAGTAGGGGTTCTTGATGGCCGATTCCACCACGAGGTCCACGGGCCGCCCGAAGAGTCTGCCGAGGGCTTCCAGCAGCCCGAAATAGGCGTCCGCATAGGCGTTGAGGGCCGCCGGTTGAAACTCGACAAGAAAGTCGAGGTCGCTCTCATCCGGATCGTAGAGACCGGTCGAGGCTGACCCGAACAGGTCGAGCCGCCGCACGCCGTAGGTGAGACAGAGACGTTCCAGCTCGTCCGCTCGCTCCTCAACTGTGGGAATCATCTCGCGTTCTCCTTGCTAGCCCCAAATCCCAAGCGCGTCAGGTTCTCCTCGATCTCTGCGTCCAGCCGCTGGGCCTCGGCCTGCTGCTCCCGCCACTGGGAGGACAGACGGGGCC
>JAPOPA010000143.1 GCA_026713145.1 Chloroflexota bacterium | reverse complement strand
GGTCATTATCCTCTCAATTCAACCGAGCCCGGGTGTATCGTCTAGAATATGCAAACTTATGCGGGAATTGGGCGTTTTGTGTATAGTACCTGCCACTACGTCAGGGCGGACTTGCACCTATGAGCGCACTCTCAACCCCGAAGCTCGTCCTGAGACGCATCAGGAATGCCAAGATGCTTCTGGCAAGCATCTTCCTGGGCATCCTTTTCGCCACTACCCTTGCCGCAGCGGTGCCCATATACCTCGGATCGCTCGAACGGCTGGCCCTCAACCTCGAAATCGACCGGCTGGGCAGGTTTCAGTCGAAGCTGCTGGGCTTTGCCTACTATATCCCCTTCACCAAGCAGCGAATGGCGGATACAGACAGGACCTTCGGGGAGGTAGTGGACGAGCACATCGCCGAAATCTATGTCGATCACCGGCGATTTGTAACGGGTCTTGAATTCTACGCCGAAATCCCTTCCATCCCTCTCCCGCCGGCAGATGTCGCGAACGGGTCCGCGGCGCGGGCGTTTCTGAAAAGCCTTTCGGATTTTCACCAGCACGTCACCCTTGTTGAAGGACGCCTGCCACAGCGGCAACGATCCGATGATCCCAATGCACCCGTGCTCGAAGCCGTGCTGGGTGAGTTCGCCGCCTCGCAGTTTCGAATCGAAGTAGGGGACGTTCTCCGGCTAACACCGGACCTCACCCTGCCGAAAGTCATTTCAGTACCAATCGTGGGCATCATAGAGCCGACCGACCCAAATGCGGATTTCTGGTTGCCGACGCCCAGCCTCTATTTGCGTCCGGAAGCTCCCGACCCGGACGATCCCGGGGACGGAATCTACAACCCGGAGATTCCTCCCGTTCCCCTGATAACCGACATGGGGACGCTGGTTGAGACAGTGGACAAGACGTTCCCAGGAACACTGAGCATAAGCATCTGGACGATCAGCCTCGACAAGGAAGTGATGAAGGGGTGGACCCCCGACCGGATTCGCAGCAGTTTCCGCGAGTTCGAGGCGCAGTTTGCGATGCGGATGCCGGGGGCGGCAGAGGTCTCGTCGGGCTTTTACCGGATGCTTGCCCGGTTCGACTCACGGAGCTTCTTCGCCCGCGTGCCGCTGCTGCTTCTGCAAACGCTCATGGTTGCGTCGGTGCTTTTCTTTCTTGTCATGATGGTCTCTTATCTCGTCCGCAGCCGTCAGGCGGACTCCGCGCTTTTGAGCGCGAGGGGTGTCAGCACATCTCAGATATTTCGCATCTACGCTCTTGAAGGGTTGGTGATGACGGTAATTGCCGTCATTGTGGCGCCATTCTTGGCCGTGGCGGGGGTAGCGCTGGCCGGCGTACTCCCCTTCTTCCGTGAAATGACGAGCGGCGACCTTCTCCCTCTCGTCGTCGGGCCGATGCCATTCTTGGTGGCCGCAGCTACGGGCCTAGCCTGTCTCGTCGTTTACGCCATCCCTGCCGCCGTCGGTACGCGGGGGGGACTGCTGCTTCACAAGCTGCGCTCGGCGAGGCCACCTTCAATCCCATTCGTTCACCGGTACTACCTCGATGTCGGCTTCCTCGTCCTCGGCGGCATCATCTTCTGGGAGCTGTATAACCGGGGGAAGATATTGTCGGGCGGTCTTTTCAGGAACGTCGAGGTCAACGAGGTGCTTCTTCTGGCGCCAATAATCTTCCTGCTGGTCGTGGCGCTCCTATTCCTCAGGGTCTTCCCGATTTTGCTGCGGTTTATCGCGGGCGAGTCTTCGGAGCTTTCACACCTTCTGCTCGCACTTGCGGTCGTTCCGCTCGCGGTGGGCATACCGTACCGGGAGATCCGGCAAGACCCCTTGGGTGGCGAGTGGGTCGGGCCGATCGTCATTCTGACCCTGGTGGTGGCGGCATATCTTTTCACGACAAGATCGGTACTCCTTCGCTACCGGATAGCGGGCTACGCCGCGCAAGCAGGTCTCATCTTTTGGTTCCTGTCGGAAGAACCGCTCCGCAACGCCGGAGTCCTCGCACCACCGAGTGTCCTCTTAATGACGATGGTGCCGATACAGCTTGCATTCGTGTTCTTCAGCGTTGGGGCCCGCTTCACGCCCGCGCCAGTCTCGATAGGTCTGCGGTACGTATCACGCAACCCGCTGCAATACTCGTGGCTCGTTTTGCTGCTAGTTATGACAACCGGTGTGGGAGTATTGGCCACGACGGTGGGAGGCACTCTGGAGCGCGGCCAGTCCGACCAAGCACAGTATGACGCAGGTTCCGACGTGCGTATCTCCCTGCGGGACAGTGTATTCCTCTCCCAGTTTCCCATCGAGACCCTGCTGGAACGCTACGAGGCCATCCCCGGGGTGCGTACGGCCTCACCCGCATACCGAGAACCGAGGTTCGGAAGACCGGACGGTGTGGAGGTTTTTGCCGTCGACTCACGCGAGTTCCCATTTCTCGCATGGTACCGGGAGGACTTTTCGGAACAGCCACTGGCGGAGATTATGCGGTCGCTGAACGCGCACCCTCCGCCGGAAGTCATCGTGCTGCCAGAGGACTCGACGGAAATCGCAATCTGGACGAAGCTCCAACGGCCAATTGAACAACTGTGGATGCAGGTCATTCTGCAAGAGGGCGACGGCAATTTGTCCACGCTCTCCTTAGGGGAGCTTTGGGAAGCGCCTCCCAACCAATCAACGGACTCCGACGACTTCACAATCGTGATCCCCGACGACCCACCGGAGCCGCAATGGAAGCTGATGAGCCGCGCGATTCCCGCCAGGCTCGAACACCCATTGAGCCTTGTGTCGGTGCAGCTGTACGAGTCGCGAGTAGGAACTCTCACACCGGGGGCCCTGCTGATCGACAACATCCACGTGGAGACCGCGAGCTCAAATGAGCATACCGTACTTGAGGACTTCGAGGGCCTCTTCCGATGGACGCCCATCATTACATCGGGCTTGGCCCCCGACCGGCTTTACTCATTTGGCGGTGACGCAAAGGACGGCGACCGTTCCGCGATGTTCCGATTCGGACAAGAGGGGCAACGTGGAGTGCGCGGCGTCTATCTCAGCCCGACAGGGGGGGAGCTTCCGGTAGCGGTGAGCACGGGATTCCAAGAGGCCGTCGGAGTGGAGGTCGGGGATCTCATCCTCATGAACGCCGGCGGAAGGGCCATACCATCAGTCGTCCGCTCGGTCGTCGACCATTTCCCCACCATGCGACCCAGCGAAAAGGGCTTCATTCTGGCCGATCTCAACGCACTTCACCTGCACGCCAACATCATCAGTCCGATCAACCGTCTAAGGCCGAACGAGGTATTCCTGTCGGTGTCGCCGGCGGCACACGAATTGGTCGTCGAGCGGGTCAACTCGATCTCGCTGACGCCCGGAACGATTTACGACCGTCTCTCCCAGGTTGAGACGGCACGACTCGACCCACTGACGACGGCCGGGTGGACATCGATGGTCTTCGTCGCGGTCGGAATAATTCTTATCACCATCGGCATCGGTTACGCCACGTACCTGCTCGCCTTTCTCGATCGGAGCAAAGGGGAAACCGGGTTCCTCCGCTCTCTGGGGCTTTCCAACGGCCAGCTTCTCGGTCTACTTGCCTTCGAACACCTTGCGATCCTGCTTGTCGGGATCGGTCTCGGGGCCTGGGCAGGATTTCAGATGAGCCAGATGGCAGTTTCGTCCGTGGTGATCGTCTCGCCTGACGACGTACTGCCGCCGTACACTTCGATCACCGACTGGGGCTTCCTGCTACCGATGTACCTCGGCATCCTCGTCGTCGTGCTCGTTTCATTCGTCACGCTGATTCGCACGACTAGGCGGATCGATCTACAAACGATCTCCCGGATGGAAGGTTGACGCGGCAGCCGAAGTCAGGTCGTTAGCTGTTCCCAGACCTGCAGACGCTGCTGAAGATGGCGTTTGCGCTCGGGACCTGCCGTCCTGAGGAGCGCCTCTCCGTATGGGGCGGCATCTCCACTCTCGCGGAAAGGGACCAGGATCTCGCGAAGGCAGCCGATCAGGTTGTCGGGGAAATGCTGCTCGAAGTTGTACGTGAACATGCGCCGAAGGTCACTCCCGCCCCAGGAACTGTGCTTGAGCTTGTGGTTGAATAGGAGCATGTCGCCCGGATCCGACTCTATTGCGTACGCGGGCACTTCGCTCCCGTGAATCCCCCAAAGCTCCGGTCGGCTTGCGGTTGACACAGGCACAACCTCATTTACCGACTTGGTGAATTTATCCTCCCAGTTACAGCTTCCGGGAATGACGCGGAGGCATCCAGTATCGCTGCGCACCGGATCGAGGTAGAAGGCGACCTTCAACGAGTGGTACGGATCGTCTGGCAGATGGTCGGAGTGCCACTTCGTGTCTCCGACGTAGTAGTTTCCATCACTGGTACCGTAGCCATAGTCGTCACCAAGAATGGACGCGACCACACCGTCGATGCGTGGATCGTCCAAAAGCCCCGACAGGAATTCGCTGCGGTCGGCGAACGGGATGATCGATGATCGCTGCTCATAATCGTGCCGCCTGCCGGTTTCTCTAAATTCATCCTCGAATACCTTTTCGAATGCCTCAGTGATGCACTCCGCTTCGGCTTTGAACAGCCCCGGAAACTTGAGGAATCCAAACGTGTCGTAGAATCTGCTCTGCTCCTCTGTAAGTCTCAATGCGCTTCCTCTCTATTTGACGGGCTTTACTAGATTCGAGTGTCCCTTCACGTGGGCAACCCACTTGAGATTTGCGCATCATATGGGGGTATTGCAGGCCGGTCAATCGCCGTTTAGCCGTTCAGAGTTGATGAGACGAACACCCCAACCACCGTGGATACCCGCTTTCGAGGGTATGACGGTGGCTGTCTGTATCGAGTGCTTTCACGACGTCTGATCAGTTTGATCTCCTTCTCGCCCTTATCAACCCCGTTGGGATTCGTGGCCACGCTGCTTCCGCCTGCTATACACTTATACGTACTCCATTGTACGTTCAGGCATGAACCTCATGAAGAAGGACTTTCTCTCGGTATCCGATTTCACCTCCTCCGAAGTCGCGGACGTCGTCCGGCAGGCGGAGAGCTTGAGGCGCTCCATGGTGCGACCCCTCGAGGGCAAGATCGTCGCACTTCTCTTCGAGAAGCCGTCACTCCGAACACGAGTGAGCTTCGAGATCGGAATCCGACAGCTTGGTGGGGACTGCATGTACCTGTCCAAGGAAGACGTGAACCTCGGGGTCCGCGAGCCGGTGGAAGACGTGGCGCGCGTTCTCGACCGGTGGGTCGACGGGATTGTCGCCCGCGTAAACGAGCACGAATCGCTGGTGACCATGGCGTCGCACATGAACGTCCCGGTCATCAACGCACTGTCGGATCTTGAGCATCCGTGTCAGGCAATGGCAGATTTGCAGACGATCGCGCAGCACAAGGGCGCATTCGCCGGCCTTCGTGTGGCCTACATTGGAGACGGTAACAATGTGGCTGCAAGCCTCGCTGTGGGGTGCGCGTCGGTGGGGGCGGACTTCGTCATCGCCAATCCGCCGGCGTATGGGATCCCCGATTCCGTGTGGGGCACTGCCATGCAGAGGGCCGAGGCAAGCGGTTCGTCCGTGACCCGGGTCGAGATGCCGGAGGACGCAGCCCAGGGGGCGGATGTCGTCTACACCGATACGTGGGTCAGCATGGGCCAGGAGACCGAGAGAGTCGAGCGGGTCAAGGCATTCGCCAACTACCAGGTAAGCCCCGCGCTCATGGAGTACGCCAAGCCCGATTGCATATTCATGCACGACATGCCCGCCTACGCGGGCGCGGAGATTTCCGAGGGGATGATCGACGACCCCCGCTCGGTTGTATTTGATCAGGCGGAAAACCGGCTTCACGCGCAGAACGCCGTGATGGTCGCACTCTTCAAGTAACCCATGTACTCAGCGAAGAAGCCGCTCGTCGCCATCGTCGGACGCCCCAATGTGGGAAAGTCGACGCTGTTCAACCGTCTCGTCGGGCGGCCGGTGTCGATCGTGTCCGACATCGCGGGCACGACGCGAGATCGTGTCAGCACCGAGACGGAGTGGGCCGACTATCCTTTCATTCTCGTAGACACGGGAGGTTTGGACGAGCGGAACGACGGTGGAGAGGCCACTCCCACCCAGATTTGGGCGAAGGTGCGTTCGCAGATCGACGTCGCCATCGAGGATGCGGACGTGATCGTGATGCTGGCCGATGTCGGCACGGGGCTAACGCCTGCCGACTACGATGTCGCAGAGGCGCTCCGCCGGGCTCGGAAGTCCGTCGTCGTCGCGGTGAATAAGTCGGACAATGTGAACCGGGAACAGGAGGTTTTCGACTTCTACGATCTCGGACTGGGCGACCCGATTCCCATCAGCGCCTACCACAACGTCGGTATCGACGACCTGATGAGCAGGGTGATCGAGGCCTTTCCGCCGGAGCCCGAGACGCCGGAGCCCGAGGCCGATCTTAGAGTGGCGCTTGTTGGGCGGACGAATGCCGGCAAGTCGATGCTTCTCAACGCGCTTGTCGGTCAGGAGCGTTCCATCGTCAGCGAGGTCCCAGGCACCACCAGGGATACCGTAGACACGCTGATCACCCGCGGAGACACGCGGACGCTCGTCGTCGATACGGCGGGACTGCGGCGGCGGGGCAGCATCAAGCCGGGAATCGAGCGGTACAGCTCCCTCCGCTCGATCAGGGCCATCGACCGGGCCGACGTTGCCGTTCTCGTGCTCGACGCGACCGAGCTCGCCACCGCGCAGGACGCGCACATTGCCAGCTACATCCTGGACGCCTATAAGGGGATCGTGTTCGCGATCAACAAGTGGGACATCGCCAGGGAGGTCGGCCTCAACAAGGAGACGGCGACATACAGGGTCCGAGAGCGGTTCAAATTCGCGTCCTTCGGGCCGATCCGCTTCATATCCGCTCTCAAAGGGACCGGCCTCGACGCCATGATGGACACTGTTGAGAGCGTCTCGGAGCAGTGGCGCAAAGACCTCCCCCGCTACGACCTTCGAAGGACCGTTCTCAACGCCGTCGCCGCCCATCCTCCCGCCCTGTCGGGCAGGAGCGCGGCGAAGATTTACAGTGTCGCGCAAGACGCCACGGGCCCACCTTCATTCACCTTCTACGTAAACCGCGCGGACATGGTACACTTCGGGTACCAACGCTACTTGGAAAACGCCATCCGCGACGCCTACGGTTTCGAGGGCAGCCCGCTGAGGATGCGCTTCAAGCGAAGGGGGGAGAAGTGATCGAGTACCTCGTCTTCGTGCCGCTCGGGTACCTGCTGGGCGCAATTCCCTTCGGCTATATTGCGGGCAAGCTCTTTGGCGGAGTCGACGTTCGCGACCACGGAAGCGGCAGCATCGGCATGACAAACGTCATGCGGACGGTCAGCCGGCCGGTCGCCATCCTGGTGCTCGCCCTCGACATGGGCAAGGCGGTCGGAGCCGTGGTCTTGGCCGGAATGATCGCCGACGCGCCTCTGGTCGAGACCTTGACCGGGATCGCCGTGATAGCGGGGCACAGCTGGTCGGTGTTCATCGGCTTCTCAGGAGGAAAGGGGACTGCGACGGGCTGGGGTGCCCTATTCGCCCTGTCCCCCATCGCCGGGATCGTAGCGTCAATCATCGGAGTCGGAATTGTCGCACTCACTCGATACGTCTCGCTCGGCTCCATGGTCGCGGCGACCTTGGGCTCACTAACGCTGGCCATCATTGCGGTGGTAAGTGAATCCGTGCCACTGGAGTACGCCCTCTACGGTGCGGTGGGAGCGCCCATCATCCTCTTTAAGCACCGGGACAACATCCAACGGCTGCTCAAGGGCGATGAGCGCAAGCTCGGCCAGAAGGTAGATACGGTCCCCAATCCGACGGATAGTCAACCCGGGAAGGGCCTCCGATGGCCACGATCGGCGTAGTCGGCACGACGGGCTGGGGAACGACCCTCGCAATTATCACGGCACGGAATGGCCACACCGTACGCCTCCATGCGCGCTCGGAAGAAGAGGCGGCTCGTCTGCGGCTGGCCAACGAAAACAGCCAATACCTGCCCGGGGCGTCATTTCACCCGTCCATGCAGATCACGCACGACCCGACGGAGGCACTCGGCGGCGCCGATCTCACGATCCTAGCAGTTCCTTCCAACACCCTGCGACAAAACGTAAAGAAAGTCGGTGAATACATCGACAATGAAACTGTGATCGTGAGTGCGGTAAAGGGCTTAGAGATCGAGACCGGCAGCCGGATGAGCGAGGTAATACGACAGGAGTTTGACGGGTCTGCAACCACTCCCATCTGCGCGCTGTCCGGGCCGAACCTTGCGAGAGAGATCATACGCGGCAAGCTCTCATCGACGGTTGTCGCGTCACCCGACGAGGACGCAGCCAAGAAAGCGCAGGCGATACTCAACTCGTCCGTCTTCCGCGTGTACACCAACACCGACATCATCGGTGTCGAGCTCGGCGGCGCTCTCAAGAACATAATTGCCATCGGCGCCGGCATCTGTGACGGCCTTCAGATGGGCGACAACGTGAAGGCGGCCTTCATGACACGAGGCCTCGTCGAGATCGCGCGTCTGGGAGTTGCCTCAGGGGCCAGGCAAATGACCATGGCAGGCCTGGCCGGAATGGGTGATCTCATTGCCACCTGCTCCAGCGACCTGAGCCGCAACCACCAGGTAGGGATCCTCCTCAGCCGGGACAAGACCCTCACCGAGATCCAGTCAGAAATGCACAACGTGGCCGAGGGCATCAACACAACTGCTGCAGCCCGCGCCATGGCCGCGGAGCTCGGTGTGGAGATGCCAATTACCGAGGCGACGTACCGCGTACTCTTCGAGGGCATGTCAGTCGATCGGGCAGTCGCGGAGCTCATGGGACGCGCACCCACGCCCGAGTAGGATGGCACGCCGCCCTCTCATTATCACGACCCAGCCCGGATGGGCTTTCGCAACGCTGTCCGAATTACGCTCAATAGGCAACCGCGAGCGGTATGTTGACTTCCACCATCGCGACTCTACCCTAGTGTGTCGAGACGGACTGACCGTTGCTCCAAGGTCGCTAAGAACACCTGCGGAGGTCTTCGGCGAGGTGGTGTCCGCAAGTTCGCGCCGGGGCGCAGACGCGACTCGACAATTAACCCGGCTCATGCGTCCTGACGTGGTGAAGCGCGCCGTACTCGACCTGCTACCCAACGTAAAGGGGACTCGTCCACGCAGCTACAGCGTTGCTTGCGAGGCGCTTGGCCGCACGTCGGTGCGGCGTCAAGACCTCGCGCAGGAGATTGAGCAGGTATTTCGCATGGCATTTCCAGGATGGCGGCGGGCGAGCGAACAGGCGGTGCGTATCTACTGCAAGGCCGACCCGGAATTCGCCTTCGTCGGCGTGCAACTACACTCGAACGTCGGTGATGACTACACAGGAC
Organism: Chloroflexota bacterium; assembly: GCA_026713145.1. GTDB lineage: Bacteria > Chloroflexota > Dehalococcoidia > Lucifugimonadales > VXLM01 > VXLM01. The sequence continues at coordinate 15,497 of JAPOPA010000143.1, read as the reverse complement.
GGCCGGGGGCGCTGAGGCGTCACCTGGCGTGCGGCCTGCTTCAACTCGCGGGAGCTGACTCGAACAGCGTCGTGCTCGATCCATTCATGGGGACTGGTGCCATACTTGACGCGGCGTTACGCCTCTACAATGCCCGTGCCGTCATCGGATTCGAAATCGATTCCGCCGCCTGCGACATCGCGGAACGGAGTCTTGCGGGTAGCGACGCATCCATCATCCGGCAGTCGTTTGAGAGCCTCGATACAGGACTGATCAACTCGAGGACGAGGATTGTGACGAACATACCGTTCGGGAACCGGTACGAGAGGGTAGACACCGAGAAACTCGTCCGGGTCCTTCGGGCCTGCACAGGAGCTGGGGCTCAGATTACTATGCTCGCCTCACGAGAGCAGGGGCGCCCTGTAAGCGACGCACTTGGGCTGCGACGGAAGAACGTTATCATCATGGGGCAGCGGGCGACGATCTCCTACTAGACTCGATGAGACCAGAGTCACCGCGCCTTTCGGTAATCTCAACGTCCGAAGTATATTAGGCAACGTTTGGAGACGACGACTTGGAAATCATGGCGTTACCGAACGATAGCGCTATAAAGTCGTATGAAATGCAAGTGAGGAGGTTTACTCTTCAACTGTGAAGTTCACAGATTACTTTCTCCAAACACGGCGGCTGTCACCCTACCCTACCTACCAGCGCAACCCAGTCGGCGTCGGTCAGCCCGTCGTCGAATCTCCCACCGAGCGCCGTCATGCGCTCGATGACTTCGGTCTGCTGTTTATCCAAGATGCCGGAGAAGATGAGTGTGCCTCCGCTCCTCACAACGCGAACGATGTGATCCGCCAATTCAGTAATGACCATTGCCGACACGTTGGCTACGAGTAAGTCATATCCGTTCGCTGCCGCTTGAGGATGTGGTAGCGAAGCTTCGTCCGTAGTTACGGTGTCTTGCACAGCGTTTTCGCGGACGTTACGCCCGGCGACGCTCGCGGCAATGGGATCGATCTCAAGACCGAAGACTTCCGCAGCCCCCAACTTAGCTGCCGCAATCGAGAGGATGCCGGACCCGCATCCCAGGTCTAGGACGCGGTCGCGCGGTTGGACGCGCGTTTCGAGCAGTTCTAAGCACATCCGCGACGTAGGATGGTGGCCTGTGCCGAACGCCATGCCGGGGTCGATGGCAATGACTATGTCGTCTTCTCGCGGCTCATAGGTCCGCCATGTCGGGACAATAACCGTTCGCGTTCCCACTCGGAGGACGTGGAAGTGCTCTTTCCACGATTCCTGCCACTCTTCTTCTTCGACCACCCGAACGCGAAGCTCCGAGACGTCCCCGACGTGGGCGACCAAGCGCACTGCTGTGTCGATGCGAGCGTACCTATTTTCCAGACGGTTATCGTGGGGAATATAGGTAGTGACCGTGACACGTTCAGGGACGGGCGCACTCTCCCCTTCGTCGGGGTTGTGTCCCCCCGGGAGCTCGATTGCCACGCCGCCCTCACCGTGCTCGGTGAATACTTGCGTCAGCGGTTCGACAAATTCAGGGGGGCTGTCGATGCTCAGTTTGACCCAGTGCAAAATATTCGTTCCTTCGATATGGTCACGGATGCCATTGACGGTTCGACTCGCTCACCGCGAACGGAGAGAGGCTTAATTTTAGCGCTTCGCCTCTTCACCATGCTTGGTGCTTTGAGTCCTCATTCTCGATTAACTGGACTTTCTGAATTCCTGCCACGTGTCGACGTTCGGGGTGACGTTCCTTCGCAGGAATGGGGTATTGGAGCATTTGTCCACATGAATTCCTGCCAAACGGGCATGAGTTCCTAGTAGGACATTAGGGCACGGCCTGCCCGGCCATGACGCCGGTACACCGTTCGCTGTCCACGGCAACCTGCCCATTCACCAGCACGTAGGGGATACCTACGGGGTACTGGACAGGGTCGTCGTAAGTGGCCGTATCGATCACGCGTTCGGGGTCGAAGACGGTGATGTCGGCATAGTAGCCCTCTTCAATTCGTCCACGATCAGTCAGGTTGAATCGGCGGGCCGGGCGGTCGGTCATGCGATGTACCATTCCCTCGAGACTAACAGTCGGATATGTCCTCCGCAGCCGTCCGAGGAAACGTGGGAATGCCCCGTAGGAACGCGGGTGCGGCATCGTCCCCGCGGGGGTGATGTCGGAGCACACCATGTAGTCGTCGCGCGCGATGAGGTCCATTGAGTCCTTGCTGACCTGTCTCCAAAGGCCATAGCTCGTGGGGGGCGGCATGGTGTACCCGACCGAGAGGTCCTCTTGCAGAAGAATTTCGCACAGCGCCTCGCCCAGACTCATCCCAACCCGATCCGCGTACTCAGGCTGGCTGATGCCCTCCAACGACGTATTGCCCGGAATGTACGAGAATACGACCTCATCGAGGGAGCGCAGGTAGTAGTACTCTTTCTCAAGGTAGTCGACGATCCTCCTGCGTTCGCCGGGGTCCTTCAGCCGCTCTATGATCGCGTCGGGGCCTCCTTCCTGGGTCCAACTCGGCAGGAAGCTGACGGGGATCGTCGACCCGCTGGCGTAGGGGTAGATGTCGAGCGTGGCGTCAACTCCCTCGGCCTTGGCCTCATCGATCAAAGCCAAGTGCTCCTTGACCTTGCCGGCAGTGCGGGGGTCGGTGCGGAAGTGGGCGAAGTGGAGCCTTACGCCCGACCGTCTACCGATCTCCAGGACTTCCGCGACTCCGCCGCCGCCAAATGCCCTTTCGGGGTTGGCGCGTCGCGGCTCGGCCATGTAGACGCCGCCAAGATCGCGCACCAACTCACATATTTCGACAAGCTCGTCGGTGCTCGTCCACGGGCCGGGGTAGTAGCTCGACCCCGTGGAAAAGCCGACCGCGCCCTGCTCCATGCCCTCGCGCACGAGGTCTTTGTACAGCGCCATCAGGTCTCCGGTGAGCGGCACGTCCCGGAACCCCGCGGTCTCCAGTCGCACCGTCCCATTTGGCACGAGGTATGCGGTGTTGATGGACACTTTTTCGTGGTAGTTCGCGCGGAACGCCTCGACACTGCTCATGTCAAGGTCCTCGGGTGGCTCGCCGAGGAGCCCCTTCAGCCACCGGCGGTAGGTCAGATAATTCTCGTGGGACAGGGGTGCGTAGGACATGCCGTCGATGCCCAGAAACTCGGTCGTAATGCCCTGCCGTAGTCCGCAGGCGTGCTGAGGGTTGACGAGCAGGTCGCCCTCCGAGTGCGTGTGGGTGTCGATGAATCCCGGGGAGACGGCAAGGCCCTTGGCGTCGATTACCCGTGTGGCCACAGCCTCCGACAGATCGCCGATACAGGCGATTCGTGCTCCACGAATTCCAACGTCGGCCCTGTAGGCCGGTGCCTCCGTCCCGTCGACGACATCGCCGCCGCTGATTACTACGTCGAGCATTGTAGCGCTCCTAGCAAAAGGTGTGACAAGTTTACCATCGAACGGGTACGGCAAGTCGTACTCGAAATGTCGTAAAATGAGAATGATTCCGTCTGTCGCCGATCCGGGTCAGAGTGGCATGAACAACACTCAAATCGCGGAAGTCTTCGAGAACATCGCCGGCTTGCTTGAGATCAAGGGCGAGCGCCGATTCGTCGTCGTTTCCTACCAGCGGGCCGCCCGCACCATCGACCACCTCCCGACCGAACTCGAGCAGATGATCCGGGACGAGGAGGATCTCACGCAGATACCCGGAATAGGCAAGGCCATTGCAGGTAAGATCAACCAGCTTGCCACCGAAGGCAAGATGGACTTCTACGAAAAGCTGCGAGGCGAGTTCCCGGGCGGCATACTCGATGTCATGCGCGTCCCGGGCGTCGGGCCGAAGTCGGCAAAACGCCTTTGGGACGAGCTTGACGTTACCACGGTGGAAGCCCTCGAGGCGGTGGCGACGGACGGGCGGCTCGCTTCCCTCCCACGCATGGGGCCGAAGAAGGCCGAGAACATCCTGAAGGAGATTGCAGCGGCCCGCACGAAGAGTGACCGGGTACCCATCGCCCGCGCTCTCCCCGCGGCTGAGCGCGTCATCGACGCCCTCAAGGAACGTTGTCCGAGCATCGTTCGAATAGAACCAGCAGGCAGCCTTCGACGATTCGAGGAGACCATCGGCGACCTCGACATCGTGTGTACCGCAACCGATCCACAGAACGTGCTCGATACACTCGTCGAGTTGCCAAACGTGGCAAGTGTCCTAGCGCACGGAGAGAGAAAATCCGCCGTCGTCCTGAGCGAGGGCGTTCAAGTGGACCTACGAGTCGTGGACGATTCCCAATTCGGCGCGCTTCTCCAATACTTTACGGGAGACAAGCAACACAACATCCGTCTCCGGGAGCTTGCGGTGCGGCAGGGACTCTCCGTCAATGAGTACGGCATCAAGAATACCAAGACGGGTGAGACCGAGAAATTTGTGGACGAGGAGTCCATGTACAGGCGGCTCGGCCTCCAGTATATCCCTCCCGAGCTACGTCGCGGCACGGACGAGATCGACCGCGCTCGGCAGCACTCCATACCTCAACTCGTCGAGGTCTCAGATTTGAAAGGCGACCTCCACGTCCACACAGAGTGGAGCGACGGTCGCGACCCGACCGAGATTATGGCGGCGGCGTCGGTTGAGCGCGGCTACGAGTATATCGCAATCACGGACCACTCAGCCGGAAGGGGCATAGCGAACGGCCTGAGCATTGAGCGACTCACTGAGCATATCCGTGAGATCCGAGAATTGGAGGACCGGCTTGGCAACATCAGGCTGCTGACCGGGTCGGAGGTCGACATCCGGGCCGACGGAAGTCTCGACTACCCGGACGACGCGCTGGAGCAACTGGACTGGGTCGTTGCCTCGGTCCACTCCGCCATGGGACAAGACGCAGAGACCATGACGGCCCGCATTGTCAAGGCGATGCAAAGTCCTTATGTAACAGCCATCGGCCACCTCACGACGCGAATGATCGGGGAGCGTAAGCCCATCGAGGCCGACTTCGAGGCCATCTTCCGGGCAGCGGTGGAGTCCGGCACAGCACTCGAGATTAACGCTTCACCACGTCGCCTCGACCTCAAGGACACCCATGCCCACCGCGCCCGCGAGCTTGGCGTCCCCCTGGTGATCGACAGCGACGCTCACGACTCCGAGAGCCTCGAAAACCAGCGTTGCGGCGTTGCGGTCGCTCGAAGGGCCTGGTGCGAGCCGAGGCACGTCCTCAACACTTTGCCTCTTGACAGCTTCATGGAGTATCTTGCTACCGACAAGCTGGCGCGACCTCGATTCCTGGCCGAACATGGATAGCACGACGAAAACAAACGGCGACGATTCTAGACCACTCGCGGTCAACCACCTCAACGCGGCCCTGGCCGACGGAAGGGACTGGCCTGATGCCCTGCTCGAGGCAATGGCGTTTTGGACCACTCCATCAGAGGTACGCGGGAAACGGACGTACAACTACTTCATCGCAGGAGAGGCTTTCGACTGGCTGCTCCTCGCAGAACGTCTACTGAATGAGGCACGAGGCAGCATCCCTAAGGATGAAATCGAGACGCTCCTGTTTGAGGGCAGATTCCCTGATCGATTCGACACAGAACGGGTCCAAGAACTGCTTGGGGTAGACAAATACCGGGGTTACCTGAACTTCTACTACGGAGTCACGGTCGAGGAAGCTCTGCAACTGGCGTGTGAATTGGAGCTGCGAAAGCGAGACACCTCAAACGGCGTGCGGTACCGGGGTGCATATTCGGAAAAGGCATTTCCCCTCATCTACCGAAAGTCGCGTGAAGAACTGCTTCGTATGTTCCGCGAGACCGAGACGCTCGACCCCGGCAGCGTTTCGTCCATGGCAGAACACCGCGCCTTCACCTACTGGCTCTTCAAGTACCGCTGGGCGAATTCCGACAAGGCGAGGATTGCGAGCGACACGACGAAAGGGCTTCGCCAGCTTGAGCGGATGGAGAGCGCAAGCAGGCGGAAGCGGGGCGTGGTCGTTTCGGCGGGAACATAGCCGGCAGCCGGACATCGACGCCGATCAAGTTCCCCTACCCGTACACCTCGGCGATCACCTTGCGAAGATGCTTGACTGCCAGGGCGATTCCTTCCTCGGGCGTGCACTTGTTGCGGCCCTCCGCCCCCTCGTAGACGATGGATATGTTTCCGTTGTAGCCGACGTCTTTGAGTATCCGGAAGATGCGGGGGTAGTCCAGGTACGTTTCCACGCCGGTGTCGATCTGGTAGATCTTGGCGCGTACGGAACCTGCATGGGGCGCTGTCGGAACGAGGTAGTCCTCATACATGTCGACGTTCGGGTCGAACTCGCCGCGCGGGTGCGATCCAATGGCCCCCAACCACTGCCCGGTGTCCCAGAGGAACGTGAAGTTCTCCTTGTCAACGTCCCCCAGGATACGCAGGGCCTGGTCGGCTGTCATGCAGAAGCTTCCATTGTCGTGGTTCTGCAGGCCGATTACGACGCCGCGTTCGGCTGCGTAGTCGGACAACTCCTTGAAGTCCTCGATCATAGGGCCCCAGAAGTACTCCTGCTCTTCCTTGGTATCGGGCCAATTGTGGCGCGCGAACACGCGAAGCATCTGGCCGCCCATGAGGGAGGTCATGTCCACATCGGCCCTGCCCTGCTCCATGCGCTCTTCACGCATGTCGAGTGGGCCGACGAAGCTGCCCCCGCCAAGGTAGCCGACGGGCAAGCCTGCCTTCACGCACATCATCTTGATCTTCATCACGAAGTCGATGTCGCGCGGCATCCCGCCAAGATGGAAGTCTATGACGTCGAGGTCGAGCTCTCTGGCGAACTTCACGTGTCCAGTAAAGACCTCCGCGTCCGTCGCTCGCGCCATCCAACTCAGCTTTAGCATCGGTGTCTCCTTTTCTGGCTATTGCTCTTCATTCACGAAAACCGGCTGCGTCCACGCCTTCACGCCCAGCGACGAGTGAACCGTCGCGCGAACGTAGTTCTCGTCACCTCTGATGTCATATGCCGGTTCTAGACCCTCGCATTCGGCGAATACCAGTCCATCTGGACCGGAGAAGACGGTCCGATACAGACAGGTTGCATACTGGTCGATAGTTAGAGTTATCCGTTCGTCGGTCGATTCCAAGTCGGTAAGGGTGACTCCCGTGGAGGAATAGAAGCGACCTTCGGCCAGTCCGCTGACGATTGCTTCTATGGATAGTTCGTCGGATTGGACGACCACCCATCCGCGACCGGGGTTCAGCTTATCGTGGGCGAAGTCGAAGTAGTGGTGGGAGTCGTCAGACGCGACGCCGAAGATGGGCTTGCCCTCCGTGAGCACGCCGTCCCAGATCTGTTCCGCTGTGAACTTGCCAGGACCACCCTCGTTGTTCGTAATGGGGGAGCCATTGAAGACCTCGAGCAGGCTCGCGCCGTCGACCTGCCGGACGTGCGTGTGATCGAATGCCCATTGGTAGTTGGGGTGGTTAATCGATGCGATGCCGCCCGCGTCGAGGATGGCGTTGACGTTGCGCTGTATCGTGTCGACGATCTCGTCGCCGTGGTACGGCTCAACGACCCTTGAAATGCCGATGCCGTTGATGTGGATTGGTATCGATCCTACCTGGATTCTCGCGGAGACCTCTTCCCCAGGGATCATCAGGGGTCCGCCCTCGACCTCGTGTTCTAGGATGGTCCGGTGGTTGTGGTCGCTCAGCACGAGGAAGTCGTAGCCGTGCTCCATGAACCACTTGACGACCACCTCAGGGTCTGCGTCGCCGTCCGACTTCGTGGTGTGAGTGTGAATGTTCCCCTTGTACCATTTGGGCATTTAGTCACCCTTGACGAAGACGGGCTGCGTCCACGCCTTGCCACCCGATGAGGACCGGACGGTGGCACGAACGTACCCTTCATCGCCCCTGATCGTATACGAGGGCGACAGCCCGGTTTCCTCGGCCAGAACCTTGCCGTCCCTGCCTGAGAAAGTCGTCGTGAAGATAAAATCGCTTTCTTCAGTGATTTCCATTGAGACCGACTCGTCCGACAGTTCCAGTTCGGTGAGATCGATTCCAGTCGATGAGTAGAATTCACCGGTCGCCAAACCGTCCACAATGGCGTCGGCCGTGAGCTCCTGTGCGCGCACGACGACCCAGCCGCGTCCGGGATTGCTCATACCGGGATGGTAATCGAAGTAGCGGTGCGAGTCGTCGGTGGCGGTGCCGAAGATGACCCTGCCCGCGCTCAGCACACCGTCCCAGATTTCCTCGGTGCTGGGCTTGCCGGGTGCACCGTATAGGTTCACGCCCGGATGGCCATTGTAGACTTCCATCAGGTCGGCGCCCCTCACCTGTGTGATATGCGTGTGGTCGAAGGCCCAGTGAAAGTTGGGATGGTTTAGCTGGGCGACGCCGTTCGCCTCGTGAATCGCGTCCACGTTGGCCTGGATGGTGGAGACGATGTCGTCGCCGTGAATCGGCTCTACAACCCGTGAGATGCCGATTCCGTTGATATGAATCGGTATCTGTCCAAGTTCGATCCTGGCGGACACTTCCTCTCCAGGTATCATCAGCGGCCCTCCCTCGACCTCGTGTTCGAGGATTGTCCGGTGGTTGTGATCGCTGAGCACGAGGAAGTCATAGCCATGCTCCATGAACCAGTTGACGACGAACTCAGGGTCGGCGTCACCGTCCGACTGGGTGGTGTGGGTGTGCAGATTGCCCTTGTACCAAGCGTAGTCGGACATTTGGCGCCTCGAAGTGTTGGACTTGCGGAGCGCGCAAAGGCTATCGTCCAACTGCCCAAGTGTCAACCGGCGGTGCTACAATCAACGGTCTGAGCCAATGACCGAGATCGCGTACATAAACGAGTCCATGAAGGCGTTCCTCACGAACGATGAGGGGAAGACGCCAGTCCCGCTGAACGGCCCGGGAGACACCCAGTCCTGGCCGACGTGGTCGCCCAACGGCCGCTACGTGGTCTACTCCGCGTTTTCGTCCGGCATGAACGGACATGGGCGCATCGGAGTCTACCTTCACGATCTTTCAAGCGGAGAGACCGAGAATATCTTCTCCAACGAACCGGGGTCCGACGGGATCGCAAGGCGAACACCACACTACGCACTCTGGTCCCCAAACGGGAAGATGATCTCCCTGATCGCACGGTCCAAAACGGAGGGACTGTCGGCGCTCGTCTATCGCGTGGGAGAGCAAGGTCCCCCAAAGCTCATTCACGACGGGTCCCCTCTTTTTTCATCCTGGTCGAGAAACTCAAGGTTCCTCCTCTTTCACTCGGGCGCTGAGCACTACTTCGTGGATTTCGAGGGCGCACTTACGCCGCAACGAATGCCCGGCGACTCCAGGCTGTACATGACACCCTCCTGGTCTCCTCGCGGAGCTGTAATGGGGCTCCTTAGCGAAGGCAGCGAATACCGTAGTTCGCTCATGGTGGTTGACGTGGAGAACCTGTCCGCCCAGACGTTGGTGGAGTTCAACGGAAACGGCGCGTTCGTGTGGAGTCCGAAAGGAGAATCGGTGGCGCTAACACGGGAACCCCAGGGCGAATCACGGTTCTACAACGGCATCTGGCAGGCATCGCTTGACGGCACCGAAAGCAAGATCGTCCAGGACATGGTGCTTGCGTTCTTCTGGTCGCCGGACGGCAGGGAGATCGCCTACATCACCACGTCCGAGGGCGCGGAGGGCTCCGTGCGATGGGGTCTCATGGAAGTGGAATCCGGCGACCTTCGCTATCTTTCGGACTTTCGTCCCACCGAGGAGCAGCTGAATGTGTTCATGTTCTTCGATCAATACGTCCAGTCACACAATCCTTGGTCACCCGACGGCAGTGCGTTGATCTATTCGGGCTCGCTCGGCTACACGAAGGGTCGCGACCCCCTCCCCGGGCAGGACGAGGCATCGGTGATAGTCGAGAACTTGGAAACCGGACAGGCATCAGAGGTCGCCCGCGGTATTTTGGGAACCTGGTCGCCGAAGACTTGACGGTTAACTACCCTCCACACCCGCAATGAAAGTGTGCACGGGTCTCTGTACCGCCGCAAGGCCGGTGTCTGGGAATGGATTCCCTTCCCGTATCGAGGTACGGGGTGATGTTCCTTCGCGGGAATGACGGTGTGGGCGTGCTACGGCTGCTATTCTCGTAGCAGCCACGCATGTCGGTTTTCACCGACACTACCTATCAAGACTGTGGCAGCAAGGGCGATTCGCCAATCGCCCCTACGGGAGGTTGGCTGGGGGTTTTCGTCAGAGGAATGACGGTCCCTGACTCCAGATACGCAAAGAACCGCTATCGCGCGAAGACCATGGAGTCGTCAATGACCTCCCGCAGGTAGTCCGCCGCCATGGCGATGCAGGTCTGATCGTCGTACCGGTTGCGGGGCACGTCGCCCCCCTCGAACACGATTGAAATCGCGCCGTTGAAGTCGATGTCTCGGAGGATTCTGAGAAAGCGTGGATAGTCGAGCCACTCCTCGAAACCGTTGTCGATTTTGTATATTTTGGCGCGGACGCCCGTTGCATAGGGAGCGACCCGCTTGTGGTAGGCCTCGTATATGTCCAACTCGGTGTTGTACCAGCCGCGAGGCGAACCACCGCGGGCGCCCTCCCATTGTCCTGAGTCGAGGATGTAGGTGAAGTTCCTGCGGCCCACCTCACGCAGAATACGCAGCACCTGGTTGGCGTTCATGGCGAAACTGCCGTGATTGTGGTTTTGGAGGGAGACTACAACGCCCTGTTCTGCGGAATAGTCGGCAAGCTCCTGGAAGTCCTCGATCATCGGCGCCCAGAATCTCTCCTGTTCCTCGACGGTTTCCGGCCAAGTGTGGCGCGCGAAGACGTGAAGGACTTGAGCGCCGAGATAGGCGGCCGAGTCGGCGTCAGCCTTCGCGCGCGCCAGGCGCTGTGCTCGTAGATCATCCGGCCCCACCAGGCTCACTCCCGACGCGAAATAGCCGATGGGCAGTCCGGCTCTGAGGCACATGAGTCTGGTCTCTCTCAGGAACCGGGGCGTCTGGAGTTCGGCCATCAAGAAGATGTCGATCATATCGAGACCGATTTCGCGGGCAAAGTCGATCAGTCCCGGGTAGGCTTCCTCACCCTGGCCTCGGGCCATGTACGAGAGCTTTATCACCTCAATTCACCTTTCCCGGCCCCTTGACTCGCGAGTGTCCAATGTCAGTGGTAAAGGTACGACAGGGCCATTACGTCGCGCAGATGGTTCGCGGCCAGCCCAATGCACTCTTCCATTCCCACACGGTTTCGGGGCGGTTGTCCGCCCTCGAACACGATCGACACCGTACCGTTGAAATCGTTTTGGCGGAGAATCTTGAAGATCCGGGCGTAGTCGAGCCACTCCTCCCAGCCGTTGTCGATCTTGTAGAATTTCGCACGCACCAGCGTAGTATGAGGGGCCACTCGCTCCATGTAGTCTCGGTAGATGTCCACGTTCAGGTCACGCCAGCCACGTGGCGAACCCCCGACGGCGCCCTGCCACTGGCCGGTATCCATGATGTAGGTGAAGTTGGGCCTGTCGACGTCGCAGAGAATCCGCAGCACCTGGTCCGCGTTCATGGCGAAGCTGCCGTGGTTGTGGTTCTGAAGGCCGATCACCACACCCTTCTCTGCCGCGTAGTCGGAGATCGCACGAAAGTCCTCAATCATCGGACCCCAGAACCGCTCCTGCTCTTCCCTGGAGTCGGGCCATTTGTACCTCGCGAAGACTCGGAGCATCTGCGCTCCCATGAGTGCGGCGGTGTCCACATCCTGGCGGCCAACGTCGAGCCGCATGGAACGCTCTTCCAGCGGTCCGACAAACTTGCCGCCTCCGAGGTAGCCGATGAGCAGACCGGCATCCACGCACATTGTCTTGATCTTCGTGATGAACTCTGGGTCGCGGGGCATGCCGCTCAGGTGAAAATCGATCACGTCCAAGCCGATGTCGCCCGCGAACTGCACCTGCCGCTCGAAAACGGCCGCGTCCGTCGCCCGCGCCATCCAACTGAGTTTCATCATCGTAGGTACGTCTCCGTCACGTTCAGTTCCGGCTCCGGTGATCTTTGCGTAACTTTCCTCATGATAAACAGTAGGCAATCCCACGCAAAACCATCAAGCCTGAGCCTCCACCCCTTTGATACCGGCCCCTTGTCGTAGTTTGGGGCTAGCTCCGTGCCCCCATGAAGGTCTTTCAACGGTTCGTTCCCCGAATTCTCAGCTGAGTCTAACACAGCCGGCGTTTCTCAGGAGTCCTTGGATGGACATTGCCGTCTTGCCTTTCGCAGAACATTCTTTCGTAAAAGGGTTGACAGGACGATTGTTCTGTTCTATTCTGTTCTAAACGGTAATCCTCTAGCTCAGTTAGGAGGGTGTCATGAATTCACAAGGCGTGGGCTCGGGCACACAGATGATTATGCCGGGGATGCACGATTATGGCCCGTCTATGACTGTAGCGGGCGGGTGGCAGCTTCGGCCCGGTGTAGAAGTTACGTACCACGGTCATATCAAGGGCGGCCCAAAATCCGGCGCGATCGGCATCGTGCAAGAAGTACGGGGCAAGCGAGTCGTCGTCGATCTCTACGGGTGGGGCACTTGGCACATCCCATTCTATTTCCTGTCAACGACTCTCAAGGCAGCATAGACAAGGAGCGACACATGCTGAACTCACTGCTTGGACTTTTGAAAAGGGACGGCAATACTAACGCCGGGAGATACGGGTCGGCCGGAGGGCCGGACGGCGGGATAGCAAGGCACCTCGATTTTGCTGTCATTGCCGCACAGGGTGACGTGAGCGTGAAGGTGGTCGGGGTGGGTGGAGCGGGAGGCAACGCGATCGCCCGGATGGCAAACGCAGGAATGCAGGGCGTGGAGTTCCTCGCCGTGAATACGGATATTCAGGCACTGAGGCGCGTCAAGGGCGTGCCGACCTACGCGATTGGCCCAGTGACCACGGGGGGCATGGGATCGGGCGGGAATCCCGACCTCGGCCGCAAGGCCGTTCGCGAAAACCAGGAACACATCGGAGAACTACTGGAAGGGTCGGACATGGTGTTCATCACGGCAGGGATGGGAGGCGGCACTGGCACGGGCGCCGCTCCTGTAGTCGGCGAGATAGCCAGGCGGAAGGGTGCTCTCACTGTCGGCGTGGTCTCTCGCCCGTTCTCCTTTGAGGGTCAGGGGCGTATGGTCGTCGCCGACAAGGGTCTCAGGCAACTCGAAAAGAAAGTGGACACGCTGATTACGGTCGAGAACGACCGGCTGCTCTCGTCACTGGACGGTGAGATGTCGCTTGAGCGAGGCTTCCGCGTCGCGGACGAGGTGTTACGACAGGGAGTCGAAGGAATATCGGAGATCATCACCGTTCCGGGCACGATCAACGTCGACTTCGCGGACGTAAAGTCGGTAATGATGAACCGGGGCATCTCGTTCATGGCGCTGGGTGAGGGCAAAGGCAGGACCGCAGCGACTGATGCGGTCAAGGCCACACTCGCCAATCCCCTCTTCACCGCGCCGATCGAGGGCGCGCAGGGAATCCTGTTCAACGTGAGGGGCGGTCGCGACCTCTCCATTGGCCAAGTGCATGAGATTGCCGGAATGATCGAGGGGGCGAGTAAGTCGAAGTCCCAGGTGGTATTCGGGGTTGTGCAGGACCCGCGATGGAACAAGAGAGTCCGCGTGACGTTGGTGGCTACCGGCATTCCGCCACGCGAGGCAATCTCTGAGACTGATGCCACTGAAACAGCCGCAGACTTTGAAAGCGTCTCGGCTCAGAACGGAAGGCGACAGTCGCTTGACACTCGACACCCATATGAAGACAACGGCTACCACACCCCGGCATTTCCGAATATGCGAAAGGTGGCGTGAGATCGGCCCAACCCCGACGCTTCATTCGGAATCGAAGCGGTTGCGCTCGCTCTTGAGGAACTCTTCGAGGTCCCTGATGACCTCATCGGGGGAGGTAAGGTCGTCCGGCAAGGGTTTTGGAGTTTGCGAGGCATCGAACGCCTCCTCAAGTCGCCGGACGTACTCGACGATCTCTCCGTTGTTCGCGATGGACTCGGTGGCCTTCTGCTCGAAGCGGTCACCGGCGCGGCGCAGGTCTTCCAGAGCGATGTCAATGCCGAGGAGCCGCTGGACTTTGTCCAGGAGCGTGTAGCTCAGCTTCGGGTTGGGCATGGAGGGCAGGTAGTGGGGGCCGTGACCCCACAGGCTGATGTGGTCGAGGCCGCGCTGCCTGCACAAGTCGGAGAGGACGGTATGGATCGCCGTCGGCCCCTGATAGGGGGAGTCGAAAGCCCCGATATCGAGGAGTCTCTTGCCGAGCTTCTCGCGTGAGCTAACGATCGACGAGACGGGGAAGGGCCTGGTGTGGGGAACGGTATTGAACAGGGAGCCGAGCGTGACCATGAGCTCCACCCCGTACCGGTCTGCGATGGCGATGACGGTCTCGCAGTAGGTCTTCCACTTCAGGTTCGGCTCGACGCCCGAAAGCAGAAGTAGGCCGGGCGAGTCGTCGTCAGGGAGGTAGGCGTGGAAGTCGGTGGCGGGCCAGGCGATGCTCCGTTCTCCGTTGTCATCCAAGAGGGTTCGTGGGCGTGTCGACGTAAAATCATAGTATTCTTCCGGAGATATCTCGGCGACCTTTTGCGTTCCGAGCGTGCGGTTCAGAAACCGGATGGCGCGGGTCGTTGACTCGGCAGCGTCCGCCCAGCCAGCGAACGCGGCGATCATGTAGGGAAGTGGTCGCTCCGGAATATTGTGGATCGTCAGGTCGTCCATTACTGATCCTCTCCCGACCTCTCCGTCGAGCATATCACCAGTGTCGCAGGTAGCTCAACCGCCGCCACATACGTAGAATATTCACACACCGCGCTTTGCTCATTGTCATAGGAGAACGTTCAAGTGTATGAACCGGTTAAATTTGACCGTATCGCGTTCGCCTGGGTTGCGGCGAACGGGACGAAGAGCTGGTCGTTCGCCGAGATTACCGACGCTAACGGTGAAACGGTCACCGTCGAGTGCCAGGGTCCGCGGACGGTGGAGGGCCGGGACCGGGTTCTATCCGAGTACGTTGCGAAGCTGAGGGACGTTCCCATCCATAATGACCGAGATATCGAGCGGCTGCTTGGTCTGACGAGGGAGGAGGCGAGGGCGAATTCGCGTGTGGTGAGTGCCCTTGCCACGGCGGTGGTCGAACTCCAGTGCCGGTATTCCGGCAAGTCGATGACGGAGGCGCTCGGAGGGGAGACGAAGGAGCGTCAACAGTTGTACGCGAACCTCAACCGGTATCTGCGAGACGTGAGGAGGAGCAGAACTCCGGCTGAATTCGGCAAGGCCGCGGAGGGGGCCGTACAGGAGGGATTCACTATATTGAAGACTGACCCCTTCGACGAGGTGAGACCGACTCATACGGTGGATGAGATCTTCGAGGTTGCCTCGGTCAGCTTGGAACGGCTCCCGGCCCTGTGGGGAGGCGCCGGGGCGGAAGGATCGCTCCCGACTGGCCCGGCGCGGGGGTGTGTCGTCCAGAGC
>JAPOPA010000242.1 GCA_026713145.1 Chloroflexota bacterium | reverse complement strand
TGTCGGACTCGCCATCCCTGACTTCCTCCTCGCATTGGCGTTCCTGTGGATCGGCTGGTTCTATTTTGATTTCTCCATTGGCGGCCTATTCACTCGAGAGTACATTACCGCGTCCTGGAGTGGTGGCAAAGTTGTAGATATGCTCGCCCATCTATGGATTCCCGTCATCGTGCTCGGCACGGCAGGGACCGCCTCCCTCCTCCGTATCATGCGAGCCAACCTATTGGATGAGCTGCGTAAGCCATACGTCGTCACCGCCCGCGCTAAGGGCCTCAAGGAATGGCGAGTCATAGTCAAGTATCCTGTCCGTGTAGCCTTGAACCCCATAGTAAGCCTAGTTGGATACCTCCTGCCTGCGCTCATTTCGGGCAGCGTTATAGTCTCGGTGATTCTCGCATTGCCGCTCATTGGCCCACTTCTCCTTCGCGCCCTCTTGGCCGAAGACCTCTTCATGGCCTCCGGAATCTTACTCGTGCTTGGAGGAATGACGATAGTTGGGACATTTATTTCCGACATTCTGCTCGTGTTTGTCGATCCTCGAATCAGGATGGAGCATTAGGTGATGGCGGACGAAGCTCGGGACAAAGACCAACTGAGTGAGGCTGCCGAATCCCTCCTGGATGAGCAGCAGGATCACCTTCAAGACGAAGAAGTATTCGTAGCCGGACAATGGCGGCTTATGTGGTGGCGGTTCCGCAAGCACCGCATGGCCATGGTGGGCGCGGCTGTCGTAATTATCTTCTACTCCGTGGCGGTGTTTGCGGATTTCCTTGCAATATCCGACCCTCGTCTCTCCGACGTAGACGTGGCGTATCTTTCTCCCCAGACCATCCACTGGTTTGATGGAGGATTCAGTCCCCACGTCAAGAAGGTGATCGGCGACCGCGATCCCAATACCTTCAAGAAGGTATATGTCACCGACCCGGAAGTGAACATTCCCATTAGACTGTTCGTTAGAGGGTATGAATACAAGCTCTTCGGCATTATTCCTCTTGACCGACACCTAATAGGTACCGTGGCGCCCGAGGGTGAGGATGAACGGGTTGCTCCGTTTTTCATGGGTACGGACGTGCTTGGACGTGACATGTGGTCACGGATTGTGTTCGGAACGCGGGTGTCCCTGTCAATCGGACTTGTGGGCGTCCTGCTAACCCTTGTGCTGGGTGTCACCCTCGGGGGATTGTCCGGATACTATGGTGGCTGGGTCGATACCATTATCCAGCGCATAATCGAGATCACGAGGTCGGTCCCGACGCTTCCGCTTTTCATCGCCCTGTCAGCCTCCGTCCCGAAGGACTGGAGCGTCTATCGCATCTATTTCATCGTGACATTAATCATTGCCATGTTCGTTTGGACGGAGATGGGCCGCGTCGTCCGTGGTCGTTTCCTTGCTCTCCGCGAGGAGGACTTCGTGACTGCGGCGCGGCTGGCCGGGGCCACAGACATTCGGATCATCTTCCGGCACATGCTGCCAAACTTTATCAGCCACGTAATAACCGTGATAACACTCACGCTCCCGTTCATGATCATCAGTGAGACCGCTCTCAGTTTCCTCGGCATCGGTCTTCGTTCTCCGGCGGTGAGTTGGGGAGTTCTCTTGCAGCAGACGCAGAATGTGCAGTCGATAGCCATCTATCCCTGGGTCACCATGCCTGCAATTCCTGTGACGCTTGCGGTTCTCGCCTTCAACTTCGTCGGCGACGGTATGCGGGACGCAGCCGACCCGTACGCCAACTAGTTGGGGCCTTTCCCACGACGATTTTGTTGCGGCACTGCCGTTCGTTCGGCTACACTCAATTGCCACACCTGTAGACGGAGAAACGGGAATTGGTAACGGGGTTCAACCACTCGGGCGTGGTCGTCAAAGACCTATCGGCGATGATCGAGTTCTACTGCGACGTTCTCGGCCTTGAGGTACTCAGGGAAGTCGACAGCATCGCTCCGGCTGGTGGTGACCACACGGGCATTCCCGGAGCGAAGCGCAAGCTGGTATTCGTCGGCCTTCCCGGGGACGGCCACCAACTGGAGCTCGTGCACTACCTCGACCCCGCCCCTTCCGAAGGCCACCTGCATCATCACCAGTTCGGTTCGTCCCACGTCTGCTTCAACGTTGCAGACCTGGACGGCATATACTCAGACTTGTCCGCTAAGGGCATCCGGTTCGTCACGGAGCCGAAGTACCGCACCACCCCTGACGGCGCGCGCATTGGCATCACCTACGCCCTTGACCCTGAGGGCAACTACCTTGAATTCATCGAACGGACCGAGCCATCCGGATAGGCTTCCCCTTCGTTCGCGACGCCTTCCCTCGGAGTAAACATGCCTAGACTTGCAGCAAATTTGTCGATGATGTTCAACGAGGTCGACTTCATGGACCGTTTCAGCGCCGCCGCTGAAGCCCGGTTCAAGGGCGTCGAATACCTCTTCCCCTATGACTACGACAAGGACGATCTGAAGAGCGCCCTTGAAAAGAACGGACTCGTTCAAGTCTTGCACAACCTTCCCGCCGGTGACTGGGACGCGGGCGAGCGCGGTATCGCGTGTCACCCCGACCGCGTAGATGAGTTCCAGGAAGGGGTCGGTCGAGCAATCGAATACGCCACGGCGCTAGGTTGCGGTCAAGTGAACTGCCTCGCCGGTGTTGTCCCGTCGGACGTGCCGGGCGCAACCCTTCGCGAGACTTTCGTGTCAAACCTCGCTTTCGCGGCGGGTGAGCTTGAACGGGCCGGAGTAGCTTTGCTTATCGAGGCGATTAACACGCGGGACATTCCCGGATTCTTCCTTCAGAATACCTCGCAGGCCCTCGGGATCATCGAGGATGTGGGTTCGCGAAATCTCAAACTCCAGTACGACATTTACCACATGCAGATCATGGAGGGCGACTTGACCCCGACCATCGAGGCCAACTTGCCCATGATCCGGCACATGCAGTTCGCCGACAATCCAGGGCGCAACGAGCCCGGCACCGGAGAGATAAACTACCCCTTCCTGTTCGAAGCCATCGACAAGATGGGCTACGAAGGATGGATCGGATGCGAATACAAGCCGCGAACGACAACAGCCGAGGGTCTGCAATGGGCCGCGCCGCACCTGCGGTAGTCGGCCGGGAGGCAACATGGTGATAGAAGCAGCTACCCTCGACGCCCCCGACATTATCAGCCGTCGAAATCGAATACTCGACGAGATACAGAACCGCATCCTGTGGCTTTCGATCTACATGGTCGACTATGCCAATCGCCTGCGTCCCAACCCCAGCGGGCTGAAGGTCGGAGGTCATCAGGCATCAAGCGCCTCGGTCGCCAGCATCATGACTTACCTATTCATGGAGTACATGAACGCCGGTGACCGACTCTCGGTAAAGCCGCATGCCTCGCCCGTCTACCACGCCGTACAGTACCTGCTGGGAAATCTCGATGTCGAGTATCTGAAGACCCTGCGCGCCTATCACGGACTGCAGGCCTACCCTAGCCGTACGAAAGACCCGGACAGTGTGGACTTCTCTACCGGTTCCGTCGGACTGGGAGCGGTGGCGCCGAACTTTGCATGGCTTACCGAGGAGTACCTGCGAAGTCATGTCCGTCCTGAGGGCGGTCAGAGGCGGAAATACATCAGCCTCGTTGGAGACGCAGAACTGGACGAAGGGGCCGTTTGGGAGGCCGTCGCCGATCCGACGATGGAAGAGGCGTCGAACATCCTGTGGATCGTCGACCTCAACCGGCAGAGCCTCGACCGGATAATTCCCGGAATTCGCGTCCGCTGCTGGCGCGAGATGTTCGCCGCGAACGGCTGGAGCATCGTCGACGCGAAGTACGGCCGCAAGCTCGAGGCGGCGTTCCAGGAGCCGAACGGCGAGTTGCTTCGCACCGCCATCGACGAAATGTCGAACATGGTATACCAGCGATTGCTGAGGGTCGCACCGGCCACACTTCGCGAGTGGCTGCCCAGTACAAGCAGCTACCCTCGGGACATGGAACGTCTCATTAGCCGATGGGATGACGCCGAGCTCGCCGCCATCTTCTCCGACCTAGGTGGACACGATATCGGGAAGCTGCGTCAGACCTTCGCCGAGTTGGATCTCGACAGTGGTCCGCACGTAATGTTCGCCTACACCCTAAAGGGATGGCGGCTGCCAATCATTGGCGACCCGCAGAACCATTCGGCCAACTTGAACGGGCCGCAGATGGACCAGCTTCGGGAGAACATGGGCATCGACCCCGATGATACGACATTCCTGTTCCCGCCCGATTCGCCTGAGGCGGAACTGTTGCTGGAGGCCCGAGAGCGCCTAAATATCGGTATCGAACAGCCACGGTCGTCCCTTGATTTGTCGGTCCCCACCGGTTTCGGTCGTGGATATCGCGGCATGATGTCCACCCAGCAGATTTTCGGGCTCGTACTTACCGAGATATCGAGGAACGCCCCGGATCTTTCCAAGAGGCTTGTGACCACGAGTCCGGACGTCGCGAGCTCCACAAATCTTGGAGGGTGGATCAACCGGGTAGGGGTCTGGCACAGAGGCGAGGTCGAGTCGCTCCCACAGGAGGAGCAGCAGAGGGCGCTCCAGTGGACGGAGTCCGACACTGGCCAGCACATCGAGCTGGGCATCTCAGAAAACAATCTGTTCATGGCTCTCGGGCAGCTCGGTCTCTCATACGAGATGCAGGGAGAGATCCTCTTCCCCATAGGCACTCTGTACGATCCATTCATCCGTAGAGGACTCGACGCCTTCTACTACAGCGCCTACGCCGGTGCCAGCTTCATGGTGGTCGGCACCCCTTCAGGCGTCAGTCTGGGGCCCGAGGGTGGTGCACACCAGTCGCTCGTCACCCAATCGGTCGGGACGGAACTACCAGACCTGTCATTCTACGAACCATGCTTCGGTCAGGAACTTGAATGGATCGTCATGCACTCCATCGAAAGGATGCGCAATCGAGAGGGCTCGGCTTATCTTCGACTCACCAGCAAGCGCGTCGACCAGTCCCTGGCGACGCTACCTTCCGACCCTGATGAGCTTGAGAACCTCAGGCGCCAGGTGCTTGCCGGCGCGTACCGGCTCGTGGATCGTCGTTCCGAAGAGGGATACGGCCAGAACTACAACGTCGTCCACATAATGGCTTCCGGGGCAATGGTGCCGGAGGCGATAAGCGCCAGTGAACGGTTGTTGGAAGAGGGTGTGTGCGCCAACGTCATAAACGTGACCGGTCCCGGACCGCTCTACAAGCGATTCCAGGAACATGTGCGCCGTGAAATCGACGATGGGCGGGCCCCGGAGCCGTTCATGTCGGACATATTCGATGTTGGGGAGCGGAGCGCGCCGATCGTTACGGTCGTCGACGGACACCCGCACACCCTGGCCTGGCTTGGCGCCGCAATGAAGACGGAGACGTTCCCTCTCGGCGTGACCGAGTATGGACAGTCGGGCGACTACCTCGACCTCTATCGAGAGTACCGGATCGACGTCGACTCGATTGTGGCCGCATGTTTCGCGGCCATAGATTGACCGTCTGGCAGTTCCTCCTGTCCTGCGCTAGAATAGGGCGGGCGACGCGCGGTTGCCTTTGTGGACCTTTTCGGTCGAACGTGACGACGTACTCTCTCGAAAGGCGGGTTTGAATTGAAAATGTTTGAACTTCGTGCTACTGCCCTTCTAAGTGGCCTCGCTTCACTGGTGCTCCTGTTCTCCATCGCCTGCGGTGACGGTGATGAGGATGGGGAATCAACGGAGACTTCACCACCTCCGCCTGCCGCAGCCCAACCTCCTCCTCCGGAGGCCACACCGACTCCCGGCAAGCGAATGCAGTGGGATGTCGCGCCGCCATTGCGGATCGATCCCGACAAGTCTTACACGGCGACGTTCACGATGGAACGCGGCGGAACGTTCGAGATTGAGCTATTTGCCGACAGGGCACCGAAGACCGTTAACAACTTCGTCTTCCTTGCCCGCGAGGGGTACTACGACGGCGCGACTTTCCATCGCGTAATTCCAGGCTTCATGGCCCAGGGAGGCGATCCGACCGGAACGGGTACCGGTGGCCCCGGCTACCAGTTCGACAACGAATTCCATCCCGATCTGCGACACTTCGGTCCCGGAATGCTGGCCATGGCAAACGCCGGAGTTAACAATGGTCGAGGGACAAACGGTGGTCAGTTCTACATCACCTATTCCGAGCAGCATCGCCTTGATGGCCTGAATCTTGACGGGACATCGAAACCTTGTACCCAGCCCGGCGTCTCTTGTCACGCGGTGTTTGGCGAGGTAATCAGCGGTATGGACGTGGTCGAAGGTCTTCGAGAGCGCGATCCTACTACAGCCACCTTCAAGGGTGACGTAATCCAGAGCATCGTTATCACTGAGGATTAACGCCCGACTGTTCTCGATGAACGACAGAGGGGGCAGGTCTGATGACCTGCCCCCTCTCGCATTCTGTCGGTATTCCGTGCTCTTTAGTCCGCCCCGGCAGGTTCTGCCGGAGGTGCATTAAGGAACGTGTACAGCTTCCCTTCCGTGCCAATCCACGTCTTGTCGCCAATGGTTGCGGAGTCAATCAGCGGCTGGTTGTTCACCCGGACGGTGGAATGCTCGCCGAAACTCTTAACGTCGATTCGGTCCTTCATGAAGTGGAAGATCAGCCCTTCAAAGCCGGGAATGTTCAGCTCGCTGCCTCGAATGAGTCCCCGGTAGAAGAACCGGAATATCGGGCGGCGCTCCAGATTGGAAAAGTCAACGAGCTCATCGTCGCCCTCCGTGTAGATGTAGCCGTAGGGCTTCGGTCTCGTCAGGAAGTAAGCCACGGCGGCTGCAATGGGAACTGCAATTACGACTAGGGCCACAACGATCAACCACGGGAATTGTGCCT
>JAPOPA010000398.1 GCA_026713145.1 Chloroflexota bacterium | reverse complement strand
CTCCGACGACGAGAACTCCACCGCGTTGAAGGCCCGCACCTGCCGGGCGTAAGTCGTATCGATGCCTCGCTTCCGCCACTCTTCCAGCAGGTAATCGCCGAACGGGTCGTCGCTGACGCGCGTCACGTATCCGCTGGACGTGCCGAGCCGGCTCGCCATTGCAAGAACGTTGAAGGTATCGCCGGAGTAGACGAGCTCCCATTCCGCCTCGGCGTGGAGCGTCTCGTAGGTGAAAAACTCGATGAAGCACTCGCCAATGGATACGATGTCGGCCATGGCGCAATCGTATCAGACTGCGATATGCGAGGATTGGGTCAGTCGAGATCCTCCCGCTGATGGGAGTATTCAAGGTCGACAAGGCTGGGGTACACTCTGCCTCAGAAATGAACCACACGGAGGCCGTTATGCCATTCGGGACGGGTGACTTGACTTCCAACACGGACAGCGTCGTGGTGCTGTTCAAGGGAGGGAGGCTTCAGACGTGGCATACCCTCACTGATGCCCAGCGTGACGACTACAGCGCGCAGCACGTCGAACTCATGCTCGGAGTTGCTCATGAACACGGCATGATGACCCTGGAGGGATTCAAGCTGCTGGAGCCGAAGCAGCCGTGGGAGCGATTCTGGGTGCTGGAGTTCCCCACCCTGGAGGGGGCGGAGGCATGGATTGAGGCCGAGATGGCCCCGCCGTACGGCACGTATGGTTTCTATGAGTACCACCTGGCCCGCCGGTTCGCAGAGGACTATTTCAATGACTGGGTGACCACCCCGCGCTCGGAGACCGAGTCGCTCGGTCCGGTTGACCCCAATAATCTCCCGCATTTGGATGTCGACAGGGACAGCTACGTCGTACTGGAGTTTGCACGAATGCTGCCTGAGGCGGTCCTCGTGTCGGATAGGCAGCGAGGCGACGCGGAGCACCGCGAGCTGATGAAGTCGGTTGCGCGGGAGCATGGCCTGATCCGTCTTGAGTCGTTCCAGCTGATGGCTCCGCAGCCAGACTGGCACCGGGCACACGTGATCGAGCTTCCCACCATCGCCGCTGTGGAGGCCTGGATCGACGCGGAGATGGCGCCGCCCCAAGCGGCCTATTCGAACAAGACCGTGCACCTGGCGCGGCGTTGGTCGCCCCGATTCTTCGCGGGATGGCTGCCCGGAGACGACGGATAACCGTCAATCAGTCCGCATATCAGCATTGGCGCTTTACGGCCTCGTATGCAATCGCAAACCCTCCAACGTAGTCCCAGGTTGCGGGAACTGAGTCGGAGTCTGTTACGGCGATATTCACCGTCAACCGATTGGCGTCCAGTAGCTGTGAGATGAACGCCTCCGGGTCGTCGGCAACAATGCTGGTCTTATAGAAGCCCGATTC
Source organism: Chloroflexota bacterium (assembly GCA_026713145.1). Taxonomy (GTDB): domain Bacteria; phylum Chloroflexota; class Dehalococcoidia; order Lucifugimonadales; family VXLM01; genus VXLM01. The sequence goes on along the minus strand of JAPOPA010000398.1, from coordinate 8,745 downwards.
GGCGAAGTGCCAGTAGTGCCATTGCTGATTGACCGGGTCACCGTCGTCGAACTTGATCGTCACCGGGTGGGCTACGCCTCTGAAGTCCGAATGGATATCGGTATGTATGGAAGCGCGAAAGCCACTTTCATTGCAGGTGATTGAAAGCAAGACCTCTTGACCCGCGTGGTGTGTCAATATGCTGGCACCCACGTCCTGAACGTCGATGTGCCATTTGCCAAGCTCGTCCTCGCCTCCTCCACATGCAAGGAGCGTAAGCATGAAAATCAAGAGCCAGTGTTTCATGCGTATATATTCTCAAGTCATGGGCTGAAGAGACAACAGGTAGCCCTCTCACATGTCGATCTTCTTCCGGCCGGACAGGTATTCCTCCGGCTCGTTCTGGAAGGCGCGATTGCACCCCGGTCCGCAGAAGTAGTAGGTGACTCCGTCGAGGGTATGGGTGCCGCCGTGTGGCTTTTCCATGTTTACCTTCATGTTGCAGACGGGGTCGATTGCCTTGGGGGAAGGCTAGTACCAGTTCCATTTGATTCTGGCCCACCACCAAAGAGATCCCTCACCCTAACCCTCTCCCGCGCCGGGAGAGGGGATAGGTCGGCATCTGGCTGTTTGTCACATTCAGATTGAACCGGCACTAATTGGATAGTGGTTGCGCGGGTATGTCGTAGAAAGTATGATTTTATGCATCAGCTATTCATACCGAGGAAGCCATGAAAATCTCCGAGCGGGGCCAGATAACCATTCCCAAGCATCTCAGGGAGCGGTTTGGGATGAACCACAACGTCGAGGTGGAGATCAGCCCGACGGAGCAGGGACTGCTCATCCGCAAGCGAACGGTGGCGGAGCACCCTGTGGACCGTGTGTACGGAATCCTTGGCAGGGACGCGCTTGGCGAGGGTGTTAGCGTCGATGACTATATCGAAGAGATCCGGGGAAGATGATAACCGCCGTCGATGCTAACGTGCTGTTGGATATATTCATTGCCAGCGATCGGCATGGCCCCCAATCGAAGGAGCGCTTGGTCGCCGCATACGACGCTGGCGCTATTGTCGTCAGCGATGTCGTGTACGCGGAGCTCGTTCCCGCGTTCCGTGACCGGGCCGCGCTGGATAGTGCGCTGCTGGAATTGGGCACAACCCTCTCTCCGATCGACTCCTCGATCGCCTTCGAGGCGGGGTTGCGGTGGAAGCAATACCGTGCAGCCGGTGGTCCTCGGAATCGGATAATTGCCGACTTTCTCATCGGCGCCCATGCCATGGCGGTCGCAGACGTCTTCTTGACGCGGGACAGAGGGTTCTTTTCGTCCTACTTCCCCGAACTGTACCTGTCTCCATGACCGTCCCCGACAAACGCAACGAGTACAACCACGGCGAGTAGCCACCGCATACCGCCCTCCTTCCGCAGAAGGATAGATACTTGCCCAAATTCGTAACGTCAACCAGATCTACGAGGGACCCTCTCACATGTCGACTTTCTTCCGGCCGGACAGGTACTCCTCCGGCTCGTTCTGGAAGGCGCGATTGCAGCCCGGTCCGCAGAAGTAGTAGGTGACACCGTCGAGGGTATGGGTGCCGCCGTGTGGCTTTTCCATGTTCACCTTCATCGCGCAGACTGGGTCGATTGCCTTTGGGGAAGGCTTGCTGAACAGCGGTATTCTCATGACGCCTCCATGCTTGGGGACAATTCCTAGTTATTTGAACGCTTGAGTCGGAGCGAGTTCACGATCACGCTGACGGAGCTCACAGCCATTGCGGCTGCCGCCAGTATCGGGTTTAGGAAGCCGAATTCGCCGAGGGCGGGAGTGAGCGCTTCCGGCACCCCGTTGGCTGCGAAGACCGGGTACAGGATTCCGGCCGCCACCGGAATGAGTGCGACGTTGTAGGCGAAGGCCCAGAACAGGTTCTGTCTGACGGTGCGCATGGTCCTCTTGCTGACGGATATGGCCCGCGCCACGCCCATGACATCACCTCGGATGAGGGTGATGTCCGCCGCCTCCATGGCTATGTCGGTCCCTGTCGCTACTGCGATGCCCACGTCCGCCTGCGCAAGGGCGGGTGCGTCGTTGATTCCGTCTCCGACCATTGCCACCACCTTACCGTCGCTCTGCAGGGCCGCGATGTGGTCGGCTTTGTCACCAGGCAGAACGTTGGCGATCACCTCGTCTATTCCGAGAGTTTGGGCCACCGCTTCCGCCGTCTGCCGGCTGTCTCCGGTGAGCATGACCACCTCGATACCCTGGCGCTTCAGCGCGGCAATGGCTTCATTAACGCCTTCCTTAACTGAATCGGAGACCGCGATGACGCCGACGACCTCGCCGTCGACGGCCACGTAGGAAACCGTCTTGCCGGAACGGGCCATCTCATTGCCGGGGTCGTCGAGCCCGTTCACATCAAGTCCCTCACCCTCTACGAATCTCAAGTTGCCAACGGAGACGGTGTGCCCTCCAATGCGGCCGGCGATGCCCAAGCCCGGCTGGGCCACGGCATCCTGCACGGGCGAATCCAGAGACATGCCGCGCTGCTCTGCCGCCGTCACGATTGCCCTGCCAACGGGGTGCTCGGAAGACTTTTCAAGTGTTCCTGCAAGCGTCAGGAGCTCGATCTCGGTGACGCCCTTCGTCTTGATGCCGGTCACTTCCGGGACTCCCTTAGTCAGTGTGCCGGTCTTGTCGAATACGACGACATCCGTCTTGTGCGCTCGCTCAAGGGTCTCGGCGCTGCGGATAAGAACGCCGAGCTCCGCGGCCTTTCCTGTGCCCACCATGATGGCCGTCGGGGTGGCCAGCCCCATAGCGCATGGACAGGCGATAATCAGCACGGCTACTGACGCCACCATGGCGTAGACATACGACGGGGACGGTCCGACTGCCAGCCATACAACGAAGACGGCCGCCGCGACTGCGATCACCGCCGGAACGAAGTAGCTCGATACGGCATCGGCCAGTCGCTGGATAGGGGCCTTGGAGCCCTGTGCCTCCTCGACCATGCGAATGATCCGCGCCAGTACGGTGTCCTTGCCCACCCCGGTTGCCTGGATTGTGAGACTGCCTGTGGTGTTGACAGTCGCGCCGTACACGTCGTCGTCCACGTCTTTCTCGACGGGCATGCTCTCGCCCGTCAGTACCGATTCGTCGATCCAGGAAAGGCCGTCGAGAACCTTGCCGTCGACAGGGATGCGCTCTCCCGGCAGAACTCTGATCCGTTCGCCAACGACCACGTCCTCGATGGGGACCTCCACTTCCACGCCGTCGCGAATGACCGCAGCAGTCTCAGGTCGCAGACTCATGAGTCCCTTGATGGCCTCCGACGCCTTGCCCTTTGCGCGGGCTTCCAAGTACCTGCCTAGAAGCACGAGGCCGATGATCGCGGTCGAGGTCTCGAAGAAGGTCGCCGCATCGTAATGGGCGAATATCCACCTGTCATGAAGAACGGTCACGGCGGTGCTGTACCCGAAAGCTACGGAAGTCCCGACGGCAATGAGGGTGTTCATGTTGCTCGTGCCGTGCTTAAGCGCGCTCCAAGCCCCGGCATAAAACCGTTTTCCCGCCCAGAATTGCACGGGCGATGCGAGGACGAAGAGGAGTATGTCGAGGCGGAACGGGAGAATGTCACTCACTGCGGGGATAGCCATGACCGCCATAATGAGCGCGGCAATTGCGATACTGAACGCCGCCTTCAGGCGGAGGTCGGCGATTTGACGTGGATTCCCCGTAATCTCCTCGTCTCCGCCGACACCCAGCACGGAATAACCGGCGTCTTCGACTGCTGCCCTGAGGTCTTCAACGTCGGCAAGATTGGCCGCATATTGAACGGTTGCTCGCTCGGTGGCGAGGTTCACGGCTGATGACTCCACGCCATCGACCTCGCGCAGCGCCTTTTCAACGTGGCTGACGCACGCGGCGCACGTCATCCCGCCTATATTCAGTGAGACGTTCTTCGTGTCGTCCAACACCGGGGAGGGGCTTTCCGCTCGAATCGCCATGGCTCCGCTACCTTTTGTCCGCCAGGGAGTAGAGTTCCAGCAGTTCGCCGAGCACGTCCTCCTCACGGCCATCCTTGACGCGTTCAATGACGCAACTGTGCAGATGGCCCTCCAACAGCACGGACTCCAGCTTCTGAATGGCGCGCCGAACTGCGAAGGTCTGCTTGAGCACGTCGACACAGTAGGTGTCCTGCTCGATCATCCGGCGGATGCCACCCAAGTGCCCCTCGATGTACTTCAGGCGCTTGAGCGCGTTCCGCTTCGCGTCCGAAAGTTCTGAAGGGGAGGGAGTGTGGTTCTCGCTGTGCTCTTGATTTGGACTGACTGCGTTCGTTGTCATCAGATGCCTCCGGTCCCAAAACCCCCTAGCGGGGGGTACGGGTTTAGCGTACACAATCGGAAAACCCAAGTCAAGGAGCGGGGGGATCGCTACCGTGCTTCGGGATCGATCTCTTGCTCGCCCATGATCGAGTCGGCGGAATAGATGCGGTACTGGGTCTGCTTTCCGGGTGAGACGTGGACGACCTCCCATGAGACTCGCTCGTCCGGTGTGATCTCCATGATCTTGAACGGGCGCGGGTCGGGGAGGAAGCTGCTCCCGTAGAGGACAAGTGTGTTGCCGTTCGGCAGTCGCTCGACGCTGGAGCAGCAGACCGCGAAGAGCAGAGGGTTGTGTCGGAATTGCCAGACGGCGCGGGCGGTCTTGTTCTTGTGGTCGAGTTCCAATTCGAGCGGACGAGAGTACTGGCCCCCCTCTTCGTTTGGGCGGTCGTTGCCGTTGTCGAAAAGGAGGATGTTGCCGTTGGGAAGCTGAGCGGCGGTGTGCTGTTCATAGAACCGGTCTTCCGGGTTGGGGAACGAGAAGTCGCTACCGGGACCACCGAGACGCCACTGGACCTTCTTGAAGTCGGGCGAAATCGAGACTACCTGGTCGAGGTGTCGGAGGCTGAGGATGAAGCTGCCGTCCGGCGCCATGGTGACTGAGTTGGCATGACTCCAGTCCTGCACGGAGCGGTCGCGGTCGCATCCGCCCCAGAGGGGGAATCCGGGAAGCCGTCGGTCGGAGTCGGGTTCGGTCCTGTCGGACGGCGAGATGTAGTCGAAGATGGTCCACACGATTTCGTTTTGGCCAGTCTCCTGGTCCCAGATGCCGATGGTGTCGCCCTCTTGGGGGTGCGGCGGGTCGCCGTAGCCTTCCCACAAGATTTCGCGGGAGAGGTACATAATCCGCCCGTCCGGGAGGACCTGCACCTCGTGATGAATGGGGCTGAAGGGCGAGCACTCCCCGACAAGCTCGTCTACCTGCTTGCCCATGGGGTCGATCTCCACGAGGCCGCTGCTGGTCGTGCCCCCCTGGTAACCCGCGACGTACACGATGTTGCCGTTGGACTTCCGCACCATTCCGTCCGGTTGCTGCCCCTCGCCTTCAGACGCCTTGTAGTACCAGACGATATGTCCCTCGGCATCGAACGCGGCCAGTCCGAAGAAACCCGCCTGCCGGTAGTCCATGAAGGTGAGTGGTCGTGTCGGTTGGCCGCCGAGGACGGTAAAGCGACCGGCGGCGAGCACGTCCGGCAGGGGGCCCGCTTCGAACTCTCCGGTTGGGCCTTCGGTGATGCCACCGGCGAGATCGGTGCCGAAAACCTGATAGCCATATGTCGTGTCGGCCCGCAGGCGTGTGGCATGAATGGTGTACTGCGTACCGTCCGAGGGGACTGGGCGGGAGCGGAAACGCCCGTGGGCGTCGTTCTCGTACTCGACGTACACGTATCCGGGTGCGTTTACGGTGCCGGTGATCCACGCGATCAGGGAATTGTCGGGCTCGAAGTGGTCCGCGGAGGTTAGGATCGTTGGGGCAGGCGGCGCCTGGGGGGTCGGTGTTGAGTCGGACGAGTCGTCCGAGCAGGCAGAGACCAAAACTGCGAGTACAAGGGGGAAGGTCGCTGTCCCTATGCGTGTGGTAAGTCCCGTTCGCACTCGCCTACTCGGTTACTCGCGTCTCGCCCATGACCGAGTCTATGGCGTAGGCGCGGAAGCTCCCCTGCATTCTTGGGCCGCTGATGTTTGCCTTGAACACCTCCGTGCCGTCGGGAGCGACCTCGACGACGACGCGCGGGTCGGTGACGAAGTTCAGGAGCGTATTCCCGTTTTCCAGGCGGTAGGCGCTGCTTCGGTTCACGGCATAGAGGTCGGGGTCGTGCCGATATTCCCAGACCTTGCGGGCGACGAGATCGTAGTCGTTGAGTGCCAGTTCCAGGGCGCGGGAGTAGTTGCCACCCTCTTCTTCGGGACGGTCGCGGCCATTGTCGAACATGAGGATGTTGCCGTTGGGCAGCTGCTGGGCGGTGTGCTGTCGGTAGAAGCGGTCGGCAGGGTCTTCAAAGGTGAAGGTGCTTTCCGGGCCTCCGAGCTTCCACTCGACTCGCTGGAAGTCGGGCGAAATCGAGATTATCTGGCTGAAGTTGGGTATGGATACGATGATGTTGTCGCGAGGGCCTATCTGCAGAGAGTTTGCTCCCGACCATCGGATCGGCGGAGTGTGTTCCTGCAGGGTGACCTCGTTCGGGTACGAGGCGATGTTGCCCGTGGCCCAACCCCCACGATGATCCGTGCCGAGGGCGTCGAAGGCGTTCCAGATTTCCCTGCTAAGGCCCGTTTCCTGGTCCCAGACGCGGAGCGCGAGGCCCTCGACCAGTGTCTCGGGGTCGCCGTCGTTGGCCGTGTCGTCGATCACCCGGTAGGTCCAGGCCGAGTAAAGAGGATCCCCGTCCGGCATTAATTGTAGTGAGCGGTGCGGGAACCCGTTCGCCGGGCCTGCGGCGAGATTGTCTACGATCTTGCCTGTCGGGGTGATCTCCCTGATGCAGCAGATGTTAAAGGGATTGTTGAGCTGGTAAACCAGATTGTAGTTCGGTTTCTGAACGACGCCCCCGTTCGGGTAGGGGACGTCATCCACGGGATTCGGGCTCTCGTAGTACCAGACGACTTGCCCGTCCCCGTCGAGCATAAAGAGCCAGCTGCCCTCAATCTCCCGGTGGTCGAGCAGCAGAAGTTCGGACGACGGGTTTCCCGTCGCGTCGATGGTGAGAGTCGACAGTGCGATTGGAAGCTCCCCAGTTGTGAAGCTGCCTGAATCGCTTCTGGCCTCTGTACCTTCTTCGTTGGTGGATACAACAGTGTAGGAGTACGTCGTAGCCGGTCGCAAGCGGAGCACGGGCACGTGGTGTTGGAGGGTGGAATCTGCCGTTGTGGCTGTACGGAACTTTCCTGCCTGTGCGTTCTCGTATTCGACATATACCTGGCCTTCCCGGTCCAGAGTTACAGAGACCTCCGCGATCAGGGTGTTATCGCCAGCGATCTGTGCCGAGTGACTGACGATCTCCGGTGGCGCCGTATCCTCGTCACCGCATCCGGTGACCCAGAGTGCCAATAGACCCGCTGCCACAATCCAGGCGATTGGCACACTAAGCAACGTTAAACGCATTCTTCCTCCGTCCTGCACTGTAGCTTCCGATAGATTGTCGCAAGGAATGTTCCTAACCCGCAAGACTTCTCCGACCCTCCCCATGCCAAAACCGAATTGGGCTCGTGTTCGTAGTAACACATGACGGGATTCGACCCAAGAGGGGGATTGGCTTATTGTCACCCGAGCAAGAATTGGGGATAGACAATTCGAGTGTGGAGCGTATAATGTCCCGACTGGTTAACTCTCAAAGTTAACCCAACACTTACCCAATTTAGGGACTTGGCCGCCACGAGACTGTAGCGTTGCGGACTAGCATCGGCGGAACGTATAGGAAACACTGAGGAGAGATACAAGTTTTAGGAGAGGATACATGATCAGTAAGAGTCTAAGACTCATTGGTTTTGCCGCGTTTGCCGTGGTGCTCTTCACGGTTCTCGCGTGCAGTAGTGACGATGACGGAGACACGGATACGGCAGCGCCTGCCCCGGCTCCCGCGCCTGCCCCGGCCCCTGCGCCGGCTCCGGCTCCCGCGCCATCACAAGAGACTGCCGCTCCCGCGCAGGAGCCGGAGCCGGAAGACAGCATGGCGATGAGTGATTTCGCAGGTACCTTTAAGGGCACCTTCGTGTGGGACGGAGACCACCCGACGGAGTTCAGCGAGGCCCCGACACTCGCGGCCATGGTAGCGGCTGGTGAGCTTCCTCCGGTTGAGGAGAGGCTGCCCAACGCCGATGACGTAATGGTCGTCCCGGTCGTCGACCGTATCGGCGACTACGGCGGAACCTGGCGCAGGGCTTTCACCGGCCCGAACGACGGCCAGAACGCCGACCGCTTGATGATGGACATGGTGCTGTACTATGACCTGAATGGCACGGACGTCATCCCGAACGTAGCGAAGGACTGGGATATCAGCGACGACGGGCTTACCTACACGCTGTATCTCCGCGAGGGCATGAAGTGGTCCGATGGTGTGCCGTTTACTGCCGAGGACTTCGTCTGGCACTTCGAAAACGTAATTCTGGACGATGAGATCAACCCGAACCGTGACGGCCAGATCGGCTGGTCGGGGGTTGATGCCGATAAATTTGAAGCAATTGACGACTACACGGTCGCGGTAACGCTCAGGGAGCGCAAGGACGGGTTCCTCGACTCTCTTGCCAACTACACGACCGGCGGCTGGACTCTTCACGGTCGCATCGCGGACGGCATGTACGGCCCGACGCACTACCTGAAGACGATCCACCGCAAGTTTGCAGAGGACAAGGACGCATTCGACAAGCGCGTGGCCGACGAGGGCT
>JAPOPA010000232.1 GCA_026713145.1 Chloroflexota bacterium | reverse complement strand
TACCGGCGAAGGCCGGTATCCAGAGGGGAAGGGCACGGGGCTGGAAAGTCCGCTCCCGAAGCGATGTAGCCCCCTAGCGGGAGCACTCTACCCAACCGTCATACCGGCGAAGAGCTTGCCCCGTACCCCGATACGGGGCCGGTATCCAGAGGGGAAGGGCACGGGGCTGGAAAGTCCGCTCCCGAAGCGATGTAGCCCCCTAGCGGGAGCACTCTACCCAACCGTCATACCGGCGAAGGCCGGTATCCAGAGGGGATGGGAACGGGGCTGGAAGGTCTAGCTGTCATGCCTTCCCACCCATCGAGTAATCGCCCACCCACCTCAACGGTCTTCATCCCCCACATGCTCCCGCAGGAATTTCAGCAATGCCGGCTGCTTGGCCCTAGCCGCCAGATCCATCGGCGTCTCTCCCTTCACGTTCTTGATCGACAGATCGGCCCCTTGCTCCAGGAGCAGCCTCGCGAACTCCCTGCCCGTTCCGCGTTGCGCAAGCCGGTGCATGGGAGTGTTGCCCTGTTCGTCCTGCGGGTTGGGGTCGGCGCCCAGCTCAAGCAACGCTGCGACTCCCCTCATCCGGCCATGTCCCGCCTGATGGTTCAAAGGCCAGCCGTCCCCACGCGGCCCATCGGGGCTTGCACCCTGCGAGACGGCCCAGCGGATCCACTCATCGCTCCCGCCCATGGGGATGGGAAGGCTGAAACCTCTCCTCATAAGGAGTTTCGCCGTCTCCAGTTGATCGTATTCGAAAGCGACGTTCATTAGCGAACCGAAACCCCACTTGATGTTGAGGACTGAAGGATCGTCGTCGAGAAGCTCTTCGACTCGCTCGTTCAGCCCCCACGCGACTGCCCCGATGATGTCGAACTCCGCCCCCGCATCGATCAGCGCCTTCAAGACCTCTCGGTTCCGGCCTCGCTTGCCGGATACTGGATCGCGGGTCAGTGCGGCCGCCGTGATAACGGAGCTTCCGTATATGTGCCGCTGACTCATCTGCTCCGGCGTAAGTCGATATCGGCGAAGGTACTCACCGAATCGGCCTTCCTCGATGGACACATGCAGCTCTCGCATCGGGTATGACCAACCTTCGGCCCTGCTCAAGTCCATCACCCTTTTGTAAAGGGGCATCATCCGGTCGTGTGATACCCAGTGGCACTTGGCGTAGGCATCGAACATCAACTCGATTGCCCGCTCCCGGTCGCCGGGGCCGCGACGTGAGAACAGCAGGACGGCGTACTCATACGATACGTGGCCCTGCTCGCCGTGGAATCGATCGCGGCAAAGTGCCAGCGCGTGCTCGAAGTGCGACGCCGCGTCATCGATACGTCCCAACGTCTTGGCGAGTAACCCCAATACCCTGTCGGTGACGGGAGGGTGCCCATTCGTCATCACCCCGCGATAGGGAAGCAGCGCGTCATACTGCTCCCGCGCCGAGTCTGCATCGCCACGCTCCACCGCCACGAAGGCCAGCGCGACCCGCGCCCGCGCCTCAACTTGGTTCCCCACACCAAAAGAGAGAACTTGACGACCCAGCCGCTCCGCCGCGTCCAGCATCCTGGTAGTCTTGGTCGTGCGTCCTATCGAGGCTGAGATGAACGCCGCCATCGAAAGCCGCTCAGCATCGAGATCCTCGCCGTCCCCGCTGACGGACTTCAGACGTCTCCGCGCCTCAGCACGATGACCAACCTCGTTCTCCAACATGGCCCAGGCCGCGTGAAGCTCCCATTCGCGTGGATGGCCGACGAGGTTCTCATCGCAGTACCTGAAGTGCCGCTTAGTAATGCGCCACTCACCCTCCGCATAAGCGACGAGCCCCTTCAGCAGGTTCGCCTCCCAAAGGATGGACAGTCCGCCCTCGGACCTGGCGTCAGGAGATTCGTGAGCGAGACACCACTGGGCGTCAGCGCTCCGGTGTGCTCCAGCTAGGTCGCCAAGTGCAAGGCTTGCGAGCGCGGCGCGGCTGTGGTCGTGTTCGGAGGGAGAAAAGGTAACAGCGCTCCTTCTGGCGTGTGTGCCGTTCGTGTTGGCCTGCCGAGGAGAGTTTAAGCCAATCGTGGAGTCACCGTAACCATAGGAAACGGTAACGTCAAGGCTTTGACCTGCAGGTTCGCTGTCGTACTATGTGGGTACTGAAAGTTCCAATGACATACTTCTATCAAGTCCGACAAGTTATCAGGGCAATCGAGAGGATGGAGGGCATGAAATGAGCGACCGTTATACTTATCGCGTCACCTTGTCTGCCGAGGATAACGAGTATGTGGGACTGTGTGTTGAGTTCCCGTCGCTGAGTTGGCTGTCACCCGTTCCGGAAGAGTCGTTCGCGGGTATCCGTCAACTTGTGTCCGACTCGCTGGCAGACATGCAAACCTTGAATGAGACTCCCCCGCAACCATTAGCCGATCGCAACTACAGCGGGAGATTCATGGTGCGCGTGCCCCCGGAGACGCACAGGGATCTTGCCATACGGGCTGCTGAGGAGGGCGTTAGCCTGAACCGCCTAGTAAGCGCACGACTTGCCCGAGACGCCTAAGGTCAACTCCTCTCCACCTCCAACTCGACCCCGACCCTATCGGCAACCCCCCCGGCCGTCTCGCCTCTCCGGTTCACGTGAAGCGCGTCAGCCCCGTGTTCCACGAGACACTCCACCACGCCAAGCCTGCCCCGATGCGACGCCTCCCACAGCATCGTCCGGCCGTGCGGCCCGTCACGGCTCAGCCACCGCGATCTTCAGGAAATCCGATGCTCTTCCATGGAACCGTAGCTTGGACAGAGAAATGGCTCAGACGGTCTTGCCTACGGTTCGATTGTCGCTGGATCTTCCGTCGGCACGTCAACGCGTACTGCGTATGCCAGCAGGATTGGTATAGCTATAGAGAGGAGCGAGGACATCAATAAAGCGACTAGATGATACTTGACTAAGATAGCTATATCGAAATCCGGGGCGATCGAAAACCTCAAAGTCACGTAAATGGATAGAATCCAATACGACCCGTACAGCGCCAGCAGCAAATCCTTGCTTATGCCCCTGGCAGGATCGAAGCGCGGCAAGACTCGAATCGCCAAACGCCCTAACGCTGCGCTGAAGGCAGGAATGTTCAGATTTCTGATCCTGCGTTCGATGTCCGCTTGATGCTTCTCCCTTGACACTTCAAGCCGCGACAGCACCCAGACGGCGAAGAGCGTAACCACGAGGGCAAAAGCGGCCAGGTCCCAAAAGATCACCCTGTTCTCGAACCACAAAAAGACCGAACTCTGTACGATCATTCCGGGCACATTCATTTGGTAAGCGTAGCCGGGGGTTGCCAACCCTATCAGCACGAGCGCGTGACCGAAGCTGATCTTGGACGCCTGTCTAGCGAACCAGACCAAGACCAGGGTTGTTAGAAAAATTGATTGAAGCGACGCTGCATTAATGCTCCACAAGCCCACCGAAACTTCCCACCTGACCCACCACGACTCCGATAACTCGAAGATCTGGCCCGGATCGCTCAAGTAGGTGAAAGGGGAGGCGACAATGTTGACCGCTTCGCTAACGAACACAAAGGCCCACAGTAAGGGAAGGATAGTGCGACCCATGCGACGAACCTGGAAATAGAATAACGCCAGCAGAATCAGCGAGACATTCAGAAACGGCCTTAGGAAAGGAGGAAGAGACCAAATGTCGAAGGTGATGTTGAAATTGCCGAGGATATGAGGGAGAAGCCACCAAAACGTATACTCGGCAATCGGGATCCCGACGAGCAGCATCAGTTCCCATCGATATCGAGATGCTAACTGAGTAAGCGTATCCACTCTATGCCCTTATGTTCTCAGTCCATCGCCTGCAACGACCCTCTAGGCATATCACCCACGACTGCGGCATACAAGACCGCGCCACCTTGCGCTACCGCTTCCGGGAGTCGCAGCCTATTTCGTTGTACAGACGTTTTTGTCATGTAGACTCCGTCAGCGCAGTGGCCGATGGCCGCTCCGTCGGCTGGCGAACACGTACACCGTAGGCCAGCAGGATAACGAGGACTGTCCATAGGGGTGAATACACAAACACAACCACCATATTCCAGATGATGGTGGCTAGTTCGTATTCATAGGCAACCCAACTCCTCACACTCGGGTAGGCATACAGCAGCAAATTCAACCCAAACAGCGCGACGAGCAACTCCTTGCTTATGCCCCCGGCAGGGTCAAAGCGAGGCAAGACTCGAACCGCAAAGCGCTTTACGTCGCTGTAGAAAGCGATGTCCCAACTGCTGATCCAGCGTTCGATGTCCTTCTCATGTTTCTCTTTGGACACATCCACCCGCGATAGTACCCAGACCGCGAAGAGCGTGACCAAGATGGCAAGGGCAGCAATGTCAAAGGCGCCCACCCTGTCGTCAAGCAGCGCGAAAACGAGGAGAGGCATCACTCGGGCGAAAGCGAATAGGACGTTTACCAGCCCTATCAGCACGAGTGCGTGACTGAAGCTGATTTTGGACGCCTGCCTGGCAAACCACATCAAAATGATCAGTTGTATGAACGTCTGGCCCTCGTTCCACCACGTCCCCGGAGCTCTGGACCACCATTCAGGATCAATCCCTTGATAAAGTAACGACATGGCTTCCCCGTATGCAGTGAAAACAATCGCGTAGGCCCAAAGCAACGACAAGGTAGTCCGCCGTATGTGGCGGACATGAAAGTAGTAGAGGAAGCCGAGTAGCAGGGGTAGCCACAAATCGAAGATTGACGATGCGAAATCAGGGCCGCAATAGAAGTATGGTCCGCAAAACCAATCGGGGAGAGAAAGATTGAAATTGGCGAGAATCTTGATGAGAAGCCATCTACTCATATGGTTGATGAACGGGATCCCGACTAGCAGTATCAACTCCCATCGATATCGAGATGCTATGCGAGTAAGCGTATCCATTCTCGGCTACCCCTAACGGATCGATCACCGACACCGACCCTCTAGGCATATCACCCTTTGACGACGATGTACAGGAAGCGCCCACACCGGTTTGACACCCTGCACCCCATCTGCGAGCATACCCAGAGCACACGGGAGGCACGTAACAGCCATGCCCAAGCCGATCAGCCACGTCGTCCGCCGTCCGGGGCCCCGACCCGGAGATCCCGATGTCGAGATTCCCGTCGCCGAAGACCTTGTGACCGTGCCCGGCCATCCCGTGCGCGAGGCCGACATCTCCTTCTACTCACGCGAGGAACCGCTTGAACAGTGGCACATGGAGAAGGGCGCCGACCGCGATTGGGCGTGGACGGTCTATTCCGACGAGTTCTCCGACTTCCGAAAGGAACACGACAGCAATGTCAGACCCCTTGTGGCCGAATCGAGGGAGACGGCAGACATCGAGCCGACCGGCGAACCGGATGACACCATCGATGTGACCGAGACCATTCGCGCCAAGGCGAAGGAACTCGCATTCGGCGAGGTCGGGTTCACCCGCTACGACAGGCGCTATACCTACAAGAGCAAGAAGGGTTGGGTGAAGTTCAACAACGCCATCTGCCTCGCGTGGGAGCAGGACTACGACGCGACGCAGAGCACCATCAGCATGGCGGCGGAGCACGCGCACTACGGCGCGTACGAGGTCATGGGCGAGGCGGGCCTCCGGCTCGGCGACTTCATCCGCACCCTCGGCTACCACGCGCAGGTGCACAACCCCAACGACGCGAGCGCGCCCACCATCCCGTACTTCGTCAACGCGGGACTCGGACAGCTCGGCGCGAATGGCCAGCTTCTCATGCCGCACTTCGGGTCGCGCGCGCGCCTCATGATGCTCACCACCAACGCGCCCGTGCGCCACGACGAGCCGGTCGACTACGGCATCAACAAGTTCTGCGACGAGTGCCAGGTATGCGTCCAGCGCTGCCCGGCGCGCGCGCTCGTTCGCGAAAAGGTCTGGTGGCGCGGCGCCCTCAAGAATAAGGTCATCTACGACCGCTGCCGCCCCCTGATGGTCAAGCTGGACGGCTGCGGCGTCTGCATGAAGGTCTGCCCCGTGCAGAAGTACGGCATGAAGCCCGTCATGGAGCACTACGTCGAGACCGGCGAGGTGCTAGGCAAGGGGACAGACGACCTCGAAGGATTCCCTGTCCCCGACGGCCGGTACTTCGGATCCGGCGAGCTCCCCCAATTCGACCGCGAGTTCTTCGACTTCCCGCACGGCACCCGCGAGCAGTGGCTCTTCGAGCAGCTCAAGCAGCGAATGGACGCCGGCGAAGAGGTGACCGAAGAGGAGCTGGCCGAGTTCGCCGAGCAGGTCAGGGAAGCCGTCGGCCAGACCAAAAAGGGCTGGGGCAGCACGACGGACGACTAGGGCGTGTGCCTAGCCAGCCTCAATCTCTCCCCCGCCGGGGGAGAGATACAGAGAGGGGGTTCACCCCCCCCAAATCCTACAGCGGCGGCTCCTGGTATTCCCGGTCCTTGCGGTACACCACGAGCCTGCTGAGCGCGTCGGTCACGAAGATGCGGTCCTGGTCGTCGATGTCGATGCCGACGGGCCTTGCGAACCTGTTGAGGTAGCCTGTCGGCGCGTCGTTTTGGTTGAGCCGCTTGATGCTCTCCGGGTCGCGGTCCAGCGCGTACTGCCCCGCCTTGGAGAGTTCGCGCATGTCTCCGTACAGCGCCGCGAGCACTTCGCCGTCGGGCTCGTAGATCTGCACCCGCCGGTTCCCCCAGTCGGTGACATAGACATCGCCGTCGCTGTCGACCGCCACGCCTGAGGGATTACTCAACGATGATGGCGACCCGTTCTGCGACCCAAAAGTCATCAGGTACTCCCCGTCGGGGCCAAACTTCTGAACCCGGTTGTTGCCCCAGTCGGCGACATAGACAGCCCCCTCGCAGTCAATCGCGATGCCCCAGGGACGGCTGAACTCTCCTTCGGAGCTGCCTTGTGAACCCCACGCCCTGAGAAAGTCTCCTGTCTTGGAGAACACTTGGACACGGTTGTTCAGGCTGTCTACGACGTAGAGGTCGTCATTGGCGTCGAAGGCGATCCCGGCGGGGCCGTTCAGCATTCCCGGCTCGGAGCCCTTCGTGCCCCAACGGTCAAGGTTCTCCCCATCCGGGTCTTGCGTAGGGAACGTCATGATACCTTCCGGATCGAATGACGAAATCGCGCATTCGTACTCGTCGGAGACGAACACGCTTCCGTCGGTCTTGGCAATTGCGATCCCGACCGGCCAGGTGAATCCGCCGCGAGCGAAGTCCCCTATATGGTCCTCGTCGATCGTCGTCTTGCTGATGCGAAGGTAAGCGTCGTAAGAGCGTATTTCCAGCTTCGGGTAGCCCCAGCCGCGACTGATGACGAAGAGAATGTCATTGCCCGCCGCCGCGACATCCATCGGGTAGCAGTAGCCGCCCGTCCTCCCGAACTTGCTCTGGTTGTGCTCTGCCGTCTGACGCCCCAGGTTATGGCTGTAGTGCCACGTTCGGCCCGCTGCCGTGGTCGTAATCATCGCGACCTCCTCCGAGTGAGCGTGAGGCCCACCCGCTCGAACAGAAAATCCCCTCTCCCGTCCTGGGAGAGGGCTAGGGTGAGGGTAAAGGGTAGCTGCATATCCACATGGCAGGTTTGATATGTTCCCCACAACCTATAGAGGCGGTTCCTGGTACTCCCGGTCCTTGTTGTAGACCACAATCCTGCTCAACGCATCGGTCACGAAGATTCGGTCCTGCTCGTCGATGTCGATACCGACGGGTCTGGAGAACCTGCTGAGATACTTGTGAGGCGCATCTTCCCGGTTAAGTCGCTTGATGGTATCGGGGTCGCGGGCGGTGACATACTGGGCCGCCTTGGAGAGGTCGCCCATATCTCCGTACAGGGCTGCGAGCACTTCGCCATCGGGCTCGTAGATCTGCACACGCCGGTTCCCCCAGTCGGTGACATAGACGTCTCCGTCGCTGTCCACTGCCACCCCGGACGGGTGACTCAACGACGATGCCGACCCGTTCTGTGAGCCGAACGTCATGAGGTACTCCCCGTCCGGGCTGAATTTCTGAACGCGATGATTCCCCCAGTCCGCGACGTAAACGGCCCCTT
>JAPOPA010000207.1 GCA_026713145.1 Chloroflexota bacterium | reverse complement strand
TCGTGGCCGTGATGGGACCAAACGGGGCCGGAAAGTCGACCGTTCTGAAGGCCATCATGGGTCTCGCGCCCGTTGTTGCAGGTGAGGTGCACTGGCAAGAAGGGCGGCTGACGGCCGCCACACACGAGATCGTGAAGGAGGGCATCTCATTCGTCCCTCAGGGCAGGCGGGTGTTCACGCATCTCTCGATTGAAGAAAACCTGGAGATGGGGTGTCTGTACCTGAACGATAGGTCGGAGAAAGCCCGCCGTCTCGATTCGGTCATGGGGCTGTTTCCGATCCTGCATGAGAAGCGGCGAGACCTTGCAAGCCAGATGTCGGGCGGACAGCAGCAGATGCTGGCGCTGGGCCGAGGGCTGATGGCCTCTCCCGAGGTGCTGCTTCTCGACGAGCCCACGCTGGGCCTTGCTCCCATAGTAGTGACCGAGGTGTTCGAAAAGGTTGCAGAAATCAGCGAGACTTTCCGGACGACCATCATGGTCGTCGAGCACAACATCAAGGGAGTCCTGGACATCGTCGATCGGGCCTATGTCCTGGACATGGGGCGCGTGGTGTTCGAAGGCACTCCACAAAGGGTGCGGGAGACGGATATCCTGACCGAAGTGTTTTTGGGCAAAGTCAGCTACGGCGACGAAGAAGAGGGCTAGGCCCCGCAAGCGAGGAATCCCCCTGCGATGCAGTCCGCCGGCAGGCCGCGAGGCCGGACGTGGAAAGCACCTTTAGAACGACCGAAGCATCCTTGCACCGTCCCACCGCGTGTAGTACAACGTGATGCGAACCGGTCATCCCCTATCCTGAAGGTCCTCTGAACCCAATGACAACACAGTTACCCCTATTCAGCCCCGGGCCTCCGCCCGACACCGAGTTCGCCGGGGTGTACGACGTCCCGCAGGCCGTACGGTACATCTACGGATCGCGGCTCGCCCACGAGATCTATCAGGTGGACTCTAAGAAGCTCATTCGATGGATTCGCAGCGGCGTCGCATCGCCGAACCTGCAGAGGCTCCCCGCCAACCGCATGGTCATCACCTTCGAGGACCTCGTGTCGCTGAGAGTCATAGCCGCGCTTCGAGCGGCAAACGTCAATTTCCGTGCCATCTACTCGGCCGAGGATTGGCTACGACGGAAGACCGATGCGAGCCGCCCTTTCGCCACGGAGATCGTCTGGACGGAGGGTTCCGGGATATTCGTCGAACTGCATGAGCGTCTAATCTCAGCCAGCAAGTACGGGCAACTCGCCATGGACGTTATGCGTGAGTATCTCGTCCCGGTCCATGGCCTTACTTTCAAGAATCGACTTGCCGCGACGTGGGAGCCCTCAGACGGCGTGCTCCTCGATCCGATGGTGCAGTTCGGCGCGCCGTGCGTGAAGGGCACGAGAGTGCCCACTCGCTCGATTTGGGGTATGATTGAGGCTGGTGATTCGCCCCGAAGGGTGGCAGAATCGTATCGACTGGCCGAAGAGGAGGTAGAAGCCGCCATTGCTTGGGAGAATAGTATCGCGGCCTCAGGACACCCTCATCCTCCTCGACGACTCCCTCTCGCCTTTCGTGGCCGATGCCCTCAGCCTCGTCGGATACAACGCCACCAGCACCCGCAACGTATTCGACAACCGTCAAGGCGTGACCGATCGCGAGATCATCGAGTGGGCGGGCGCAAGCAATGCCCTATGGGTCTACTCCGATGACAAGCCCAAGCGGGAGAGCGCCAAGACGATCCTCACGGGAGGCGTCCGCACCCTGTGGGTCTACCGTCCGCGAGGCGTGATGTCGGGGCGCGAACAGCTGGCGATCGTCGCCCACCTGCTGCCTGATCTCCTCGACCGACTGGGCGCGGCTGACGCGTCGGCACACTTTCGTATGGATGCCTTGGGCGGCTTTCCGCGGCCCCGCTTCAGCTTGCGGCCCTACGAGTTGGAGTAGCCCGCGGTTCTCAGGCTCATTTCCCCATCCCTGTCCCTGACGATCTAACGCCCGTCAGGCCTCTGCCGGCCCGCAGCAGAACCAGATACCCGATGACGCCGGAAATGGCAGAACCGAGAAGAATGCCGATCTTCGCCTCGGTACTAAGCACGTCGGTCGTGAATGCCAGGTTCGTAATGAACAACGACATCGTGAATCCGATACCGCCCAAGAGCGCAACACCGTAGAACTGAAGCCATGTGACTCCATAGGGCAGGGCAGCGATCCCTGAGCGTACGGCAACCCAGGAGAATAGCGTAACTCCGACCTGCTTTCCTATCACAAGGCCGAGAACGATGCCGATTGTCACTGGGTGAGTAAGCGCCTCGAAGAAGTCGCCCTCAAGCTTGACCCCGGCGTTGGACAGGGCGAATAGCGGCATGATGAGGAACGCCACCCAAGGGTGCAGCGCGTTCTCGAACCGTTGCAGCGGCGACTGCATTTCCTGGGCCGTATCCTCCAACTCTTTGAGGATCGCCCGCTGCTCGCTCGACGTCTCGTCCTCGTGTCCATACTCCCCGGAGCGGTCGAATACCAGCAGGAGGTCGCGGGCGCGGGCGAGAAACCCCGCCGGGTCGACGCGTACGCGGATGGGTATCGTAGCCGCGACTAGAACGCCAGCAACCGTTGCGTGCACGCCGGAATAGAGGAATGCCAGCCAGACGGCCATACCCAGCACTCCGTACACCAGAGGATGCCGAATACCGAGTCGTCCGACGACCACAAGCACAGCGAGGAAGATCGCTCCGACGCCCAAATTGTCCCAGGCGATGTCACCGGTGTAGAACACGGCAATTACGATCACGGCCCCGATGTCGTCGATAATTGCGAATGCCGCTAGGAAGACCTTCAGCGGCAGTGGCGCCCGCGTGCGCAGCAGGGAAAGCACCCCGAGGCTGAACGCGATGTCGGTGGCCATCGGTACGCCCCATCCTCTGGAGGCTTCGCCCTCTGCGTTGAATACGACGTAGATGAGGGCGGGCACGATCATTCCACCCAACGCGGCGAAAATGGGGAGGGCCGCTCTCCGCACAGAGCTTAGTTCGCCCACGATTACCGCCCGCTTGATCTCGAGACCGACCACGAAGAAGAAGACTGCCATGAGACCGTCGTCGATCCAGTGGTGGAGGGTCTCGTCAATCGCCCAGTGACCGAAGCCCATCGTGATGTGAGTTTCGAGCAGGTCGTGGTAGACGTGGTACCACGGCGAGTTGGCCCAGATCAGCGCCACGACCGCTGCCGCGAACAGCACGATGCCGCTTGACGCCTCCTCGTGCATGAACCTCTGCACGGGGCGCATGAGCTGGGTGATCGGCGTCTGGGAATGTCCGTGAAGCGAGTCGGTTAATCTATCCATACGATCCGCAAAGACTTTGAGAGTGCGTTAAAACTATATCCCAGCCTCTAGTCGCGGTGCCAAGAATCGGGCAGGCGCCTTTCGCGTACTTTTGAGATTCCTACTAACGGGTATCAGTCCTTACCTCGTCAGCAAGAAGATTGCGCCGCCAGCCAGGATGACGCCTGCTACTCGGGTCACTTTGACTTCCTCACCGAGAAACGCGAATCCGATTAAGGTAGCGACGAGGACATACATGGCAAATATGGGCACGACCACTGACGTGGGTCCCCTGCTTAGGGCTATGTAATAGCTGACGATACTGAGGCTCAGCATGAGTCCCGCTAGGAGTACCCAGAGCATCGGGCGACTTATCGTCATGTGGGCAGCAAACGACTCTCCACGGTATATCACGAGCCCCACGCCCGCGAGAACGAGCACCAAGTTTGTGATTACGACCGCCACTCCGGGGGGGATGTCTTTCAGCGCGAGTTTCAGAAGCACTGCGGTAACACCGTATGCCCCCATCGCCACGAATGCCCAGCCGACATAGCTCATGTTCTCGCTGACCTCCCGCAGACCGCTTGCGCCTCAGGCTGGCCGAAAGTATACCATCCAACCCTTGAAGGCTGAATGTACAGGTATTCACTTGAACCCTAATCGGCTGCAGCTTGTGCAGAACATCGGAAGCTAACGGTCGTCTTGCGAAGCCCTACTCTCCAGGAAGCGGCCGATGTAGTCACGCTCTGCTACCGGCCCACCGGTAATTGACCTACGAATGTGCTGGTAGAGGAAGTATCCGAACAGAGCGATTCCGACCCCGGCGGGAAGTAGTGCCAGCAGGAGTATGAAGGCGACGAGACGTCCGTCTAACGTCCCGCTGAACACTACCATGTGAACAAGCCGAAACGCCGTAACGAATATGATTGGCGCCATTGTCAGGACGATGAGCAGTCCACCCGAGAAGAGTGCAATGGAGAACGGTTTGGACATGTGAGTTAAGATTCTCCTGTCGGCGGCCTAGCGGAGTACGGTATCCAGGGCCGCTTCGAGCTCGTCCTTCGTGGCAAAAGCCTCGAACTTGGCGGCGACCTTGCCTTCGGAGTCCATCACAAACGTCCACGGCTCCGTCGGCAGCCCCCAGTCGATCATGGCCTGGGCGAGTGGAGCGCTGGCCAAGTTGCCCTCGATCTCTGACGGTCTGTCGTAGACCTCGACGTGAATGAAGTTGACGTCCCTGTAATAGTAGTCCTTCAGTTACTTGACCACATCAAGCTGCGGCCCACACGTCGCCGTGCGGCAGAAGGCCGGAGTCGAAAACGCCACAACTAGAGGCTTGCCTACGTCCAAGCCATCCGCCACCGTCAGAGCGTACAGTTCCTCGTCCGGTTCGGGGTCGGATGTCAATTCGTTGAGGTTCTCGAAGTCCTTCGCCAGCTTCGTGTTGCTCGCAGGAGGTCGTTCCCCAATTGCCGGAGTCACGCTCTTCGGCTTCACATCGACCCTGGCGGACACGGTGACGTTCGATCCCAGGTGATCCACGTAGTTCGTCACCACGCCCCAAGGGCCAGCCCGGTCGAAGTCGAAGTTGGCCGTGTAGATTCCCGCTTGACCGATAGGCCAGCTACGCCATACGGAGCGTGCCGTCTGTATCGGGCCTTCCTGCCGACCGTCGCCTAGATAGAACGTCGAGATGAGAACGTCCGCCTCGCGGACTGGGCCGGATTCAACATCGACGAGACCGAAGGCGAGCCGGTTCGGGCCTACAGCGAGATCGGTCGTCGCCAAAGTGATCCGCACGGTGGTAGATTCGGCCGGAGCCTCAGCGCCGGCAGTGGCTGGCTTCGGAGGGGTAGGTGCATTTTCGATAAACGCCTCCGTATCACATGCCGCCATGGATATAAGGAGGACGATAGTCCCTACCAGAAAGCCCAAATGGCTTGTGGTCGCCTTTCTACGATCCTGCATCATGGGGAGACGCGCCCGCATACCTCTACACTCCGGGGGTTCCCTCACGCTCGGCACGCGCCGCATGGATGAACTCTACGATCTCCGTCGTCGAGGTGCCGGGGCCGAACACTCCCTGCACTCCCATGTCCAGGAGCGCAGTTCTGTCCTCTTCGGGAATGATCCCGCCGGCAACAACCACCACGTCTTCCATCTCATTGATCTTCATGCGCTCGAAGATCAGGGGGAAGAGGTCCATGTGCGCGCCGGACAGGATGCTCAGTGCGACAACATCAGCCTCGTTTTCCAGTGCGGCGTCGGCAATCATCTCGGGGGTCTGCCTGATGCCCGTGTAGGTGACCTCCATTCCGGCGTCACGCAGCGCGCGAGCGATGATTTTCGCCCCGCGATCGTGGCCGTCCAGTCCCGGCTTGGCAACGAGTACCTTGATCGCCCTGCTCACCATGTCCGACAGCTACCTCCTAGCGTCGTCCTGGTCGACCAACTCGATCAGGACGCCCCTCGTCGCCTTGGGGTGAATGAAACCAATAGTCCCCGACAACCCCTCGCGGGGCTCTCGGTCGACGACTGCGACACCCTGCTCGTCAAGACGCTGAAGAGTACTCGCAAGGTCCTCGACCTCGAAGCAGATATGATGGACGCCCTCGCCACGGCGATCGATGAACTTGGCTACGCCGCCGTCTGGATCAGTAGGCTCGATAAACTCAAGCTGTGAACCGCCCACCCGAATGAGCGCCGCACGCACAGACTGGTCCTCGATATCGACGACTTCAGCCTCAGCGACGCCAAAGACATTGCGGTAGAAGCGCACCGTGTCGTCGACGTCCTTCACCGCGATACAGACGTGATTAATGTGCCGCGCCGTACAGATACTCATGCCTTACTCCGAAGGACACCTATAGATGGCTGCCGCATGGCATTCCCCTAGCATCCCAGTATACCTGACCTGCCTGCTCGATCACTTCTCATGCCTCGTCACAACGTGATTCCAATCAGTATAGTTGATACGTATTGCCTCAACTCTCATCTCTTTTATATAGTTAAGTAGACTAATGCATAAAGATTTAGTTACGACACGCTTAGTCTTCCCCCCGGCCCCAACAAAGATTGGTAGTCGATGGTACATCAGGGTCGAAAATAACACACAGCAGGAGACCGACATGGTATTGAAACCGGACGATTTCACGGAGCAGGCACAGGAGATTCTTGGCAAATCCCAAGAGGTGGTGCGACGGTATCGCCACAGCCAGTGGGACGTTGAGCACGTTCTGATGGCGATCCTAGAGCAGCCGGAGGGGGCGACAGGACAGATTCTGACCGAATTGGGAGTTAGCATCGACAGGATGCACGAGCGGCTGCACCAGGCTTTGGAAATGAGTCCCAAACTGGAGTACGAGTCGAACCAGATATTCATGACACCTCGCGCCCGTGACATGCTCGCGGCAGCGACGGAGGAATCGAAGCGACTCAACGACGACTTCATCAGTTCCGAGCACCTGTTGATCGCCATCGCGAAGGATGACAAGGGGGCGTCCGCTCCTCTGTTGAGGGAGTTCAAGGTCGATGTCGAGGCGATATACAAGGCGCTGCAGCACGTACGCGGTAGTCGTCGAGTGAGCGATCAGAAGGCCGAGAGCCGGTACAAGTCGCTGGAACGATTCAGCGTCGACCTGACCGAACTGGCCCGTCGGGGCAAGCTCGATCCGGTCATCGGGCGGGACACCGAAATTCAAAGGGTCATGCAGACGCTCATCAGGCGGACGAAGAACAACCCCGTGCTCATCGGCGGGGCGGGCGTCGGGAAGACGGCCATCGTCGAGGGCTTGGCCCAGGCCATTGTGGCGGGCGACGTACCCGAGGAGTTGGAGGGCCGCAGCGTGCTGGCGCTCGACATCGGAGGCATGGTAGCGGGGAGCAAGTTCCGGGGCGAGTTCGAGGAGCGGCTCAAGGGGGTTATGGATGAGATACGTGAGGCGGAGGGCGAGATCGTACTGTTCATCGACGAGCTGCATACGGTCGTCGGAGCGGGCGCTGCCGAGGGGGCAATCGACGCTAGCAACATGATGAAGCCTGCCCTCGCGCGGGGTGAGCTTCAGGCTATCGGCGCGACGACGGAGCCGGAGTACCGCAAGTACATCGAGAAGGACGCCGCCCTTGAGCGCCGTTTCCAGCCGATCCTGGTGGACGAGCCTGACGAGGACGTGGCGATTGAGATGATCCGCGGCCTGCGTCCGAAGTACGAGAGCCACCACAAGGTCTCCTTCACCGACGATGCGGTGGAGGCTGCAGTCAGGCTGAGCCGCAGGTACATCACCGACCGCTTGCTGCCCGACAAGGCTGTCGATCTCATCGACGAAGCTGCGAGCAAGCTCCGTATCGACGCGCAGAGGATGCCTGGAGACCTGAAGGGCAAGGACCGGAGGATCCGCGAGCTGCTCAATGAGGAGAACGCTCTATCCGACAGGGGCGAGTACGAGTCCGCCACGCGGATCAAGGCCGAGCGAATGGCACTCCAGGAAGAGTTCGACGCTACGGAGGCGAAGCTGGACGTTCCCGGAGACCGTGACATGACGGTGACTGCAGAGCAGATCGGAAGCCTGATCGCAAGCTGGACGGGAATCCCGGTAGACCGCCTGCTGGAGAGCGAGGCGGAGAAACTCCTTCATATGGAAGAGCGACTGCACGAGCGGGTGCGCGGGCAGGACTCCGCGGTGTCCGCCGTCTCGGATGCCGTGCGGCGGGCGCGGTCTGGGCTGAAGGACCCG
>JAPOPA010000185.1 GCA_026713145.1 Chloroflexota bacterium | reverse complement strand
TCGCCCAGTCGATGGGACTGCCTGGCCAGATGGAGCATCCCCGGGTCAAGGAGTTCACTCGGCAAGTGACGGAGGCCGTGCACGCGAAGGGCAAGAAGATGTCACACGAGG
Organism: Chloroflexota bacterium; assembly: GCA_026713145.1. GTDB lineage: Bacteria > Chloroflexota > Dehalococcoidia > Lucifugimonadales > VXLM01 > VXLM01. Next base: position 13,728 of record JAPOPA010000185.1, on the reverse strand, counting down.
TCGTGGCAGCCCACCGAGCGTCGAGGTTCTTCCTGGAAGCCGCTGTGGCGTTCAGGGAGTCGCGGCAAGCGTAGGATTGAAGCATGCGGAGCGTGCAAGCTCTCGCCCCTCCACAATCGCTCTAACCTCAAGCGACCGCTAAGGATCGCACCTCTGGCAGGAATCGACGGGGCGTCCCGTCGTGTGTGCCCAGGCAATGGCCTTCGCCTTAGTCATGAATGGGCCGGGCCAGTCGTACTGTACCCAAATGCAGAGTGTCCGATGAATAGTAGCTTTGGGAGGGGTGTCCCTTTCCACACAGTAAGGATCAACTCGATAGCTCATCACGTCCCCCACCCAGCCACACTTGCTACATCATATTCCTTATAGCAGGATGAGTATTCCAAAAACTATGGGAAAAAGTACCCCGTTTTGATGATTTCGATTGGACGACTTCAACTGCAAGTAGGACGATCCTACTCACAACGCTCTGCGGGCCCATGCTCAGCTGTAATCTCGACGGACCACTCCAAGAGGGCGGCGCGGAGGAGACCGATGGCGTACATGCTTGTGCGACGGCGATCGGGAGCCCCTCGGCCGGCGGAGTTGTAAACGCGGGATTTTGAGCGGGACCCATCTGTCACGGATATGTAGGTAGTTCCCTTGGCGAGATTCTGGGACATGTCACCCGGCTCGGGTACGCCGTGCACTGCAAGACCGATGTCAGCGCCCGAGCGCGCGCGTACGGCTTCGGATAGCTTGCCTGTTGTGGCGGCCTGATCGGTCATGAAGGCGTCGACATCCGTTATGCTGACGTGCGAGAGCAGGCGGCGGACCGATCCGAGGTTGTTGCCGATGGTGCCCTCGACGAAGTGGTCGGCGCTGGCCTCATGGAGCTTGGAGGCGACGATGCCGCTTGTGAGGTCCTCGTAGACGGCGATAGTCGAGTTGGCCTGCTCCAACAGTCTGCCCACGGAGTCCTCAAGGGTCTCCTCGTCAACGGCAAAGACGTGGTGACCGAGAAGCTCGCGGACCTGCGCCTCGACGGGATCTATGAGCTTGTTGGCTTCCTCGATGCTCGACGCCTTGGCCGCAATGCGCACGTCGACTTGACCGGGGTGGGCAAGGACGCCGACGGTCGGGTTACGCGAGTTCGCAATAAGGTGACCGATGCGATCGTCCACGTTGCTCTCGCCGAGGTCGCCGACCTTGAGCACGCGATAGGTCAGGGTCTCTGAGAGTTGGAACTTCTCGCGAAGGTAGGGGATAACCTCGTTGTCGAAGAGCCACTTGAGTTCGTGGGGTACGCCGGGCAGGGCGATGACGACTCCACGGGGGTCTTCGACGATGAATGAAGGCGCGGTGCCGTTGGGATTGTGGACGGCGATGGCGCCTTCGGGGATATCGGCCTGTCGCTCGTTGTTAGGGGTCATGATGAACCCGCGCCTGCGAAAGCGCTCCTCGATATCCTCCAGCAGGACCGGGTCGCGGACGAGCTTTCGGCCAGTAGCGTCAGCGATGGTCTGTCGGGTCAGATCGTCCTGGGTCGGACCCAAGCCTCCCCCCGTTATGACGATATCGGACCGGTCAAGGGCACGGTCGATGACTGATTTCATGCGGTCGGGGTTGTCGCCGACGATGGTCTTGTAGTAGAGGTCGACGCCGATGTCGGTGAGACGTCTGGCCATCCACGCAGAGTTCGTGTCGACTATCTGGCCGAGCAGCAACTCTGAACCGATGGATACGACTTCAGCGTTCGGCATGTGTCATCCTCTCCGGTCGGCCGCGATGGATATTGTTACATGTATTGCGTGAGCAACCGGCCCGCCCTTCGACAGGCTCGGCACTGACCGAATCTTACACAATGTACGTTCACCCCGAGCCTGTCGAAGGGCGAGAATCCACGGGTCGAGTTAGTTTGTCTGAGCCTCAATCGGTCGGTTTTCCTCCAGGATCGCCAGGAGACCATCGGGCACGAGACGTCCCCTACCCGTCTTGAAGTCGTCAATGGGCTTCCAGACCGCCTTTATGACTCCACCATCGTCTTCCTGGCCCCAGATTGGGTTGCGTTGGTACAGCGCCTCGTCCACGAAGTCGGCCTCGTAGAGCATGACGATTTCGTGGCCCGTCTCGCCGTGTACGGTGAAGATGTTCTCCAGAACGCCCAACCAGCGGACGTTCCGTACCTCCGTGTTCAACTCTTCGGACATCTCCCTGGCAGCGGCCTCGGCGCTTGTTTCGCCAAACTCGATGGTCCCGCCGAGGGGCCGGTAGAAGTGGTCTTTCTTCGCGTTGTCGTATCCCTCGAACACGAGGGTCTTTCCGTCATGTCTGACCACGCAGAGGGCGACGGGCCTGACGGAACTGCTAACCATGGGATTCCCCTCGGTTGGTCGTCAAGGTGATCGTCAGTCCCCGTACTTTTCGCGCAGGAGGTTGGCTCCCCGGCTGAGGGCGCTGAGCTTGAGATAGGCTTCGTCGAAGTCCATGGGGTTGACGCTGGACGGAGAGAACCCACAGTCGGGGTTGAGTGTGAGTCGTTCCATCGGAACGTATTCCATCGCTGCCTCCGCACGGGCGGCGACCTCCTCCGGGGTCTCGATGTGCTGGTCGGTGTGGTCGATCACGCCGAGACCCAGCGTCTTGTTCATGGGGAAGTCCTTGAGAACGCCGATTCCGCCGGCATCGGGCGTGGCAAGTTCCATGGCGAATCGTTGCACATTCATCTCACCGATGGCATTGATGATGAGGTCATATGGCCCCCTGGTGCCGTGTTGACGGTTGAAGTGCGCGTGGCAGAAGTGCACGCTGAGAGGTACCGATTCGAGTCCTTCGACGGCGCGATTCATCGAGTGGACGGTCAACTCTATTTCGTGATCGACGTCCGTGATGCCTTCCTTCTCCCTGTAGTCCGGGTCGACGAGAAGTCCGAGCCACGGGTCGTCGATCTGGATCATGTCCACGCCGAGAGCGGCTAACCGGAGCAGCTCCTCGTTGATGATGGGAACGCAGGCTTCGACGAACTCCTCGCGGGTCGGGTATGCTCCAGTCGAGTGGTCCGGACTCCACATCCGCCGGCCGACCGTGTAGGGCGAGGGAATGGCGACGAGGATCTTCGATTCGGTGTGCTTCCGCATGAACTCGGCCTCGCCACCGGCCATCGACCGGCGGGACGAAATCTCGGATGTCACGGCGGGATACATAAGGTGAGTGAATGATGACGTGCCGCCCGACGAGACGAGGTCGTTAGTGAAACCGTTCACCGCCTCGGTGAAAACCTTCACATAGCTCTCACGCCTCCACTCGCCATCGGAAATGTAATCGACTCCGGCGCGCTCCTGCATCCGAATGGCGGACGGTACTGCCGAGTCGAGAAGCCTGTCGGCATCCTCTTCGCTGATGAGGCCTGCCTTGCGGTCCTCGATAAGGTCACGGACCCACTGGGGACGTGGAAGGCTTCCGACAACGAAGGTCGGGAACAGCGGGTCGGCTGGTTTCATGACGTAATGGCCTCAGCTCGCGGAGTTGGGCTCATTGTAGCTTGGGACATCGGGGTGTCAAGGCATTGCCGCCGAGACTCCCCTGCCCTAGATGACCGTGTTGAGGGGGTATTCGATGATGTCCTCGGCGCCGGCGCTGAGGAGCTTCGGCGCGAGGTCACGCACTACAGCGGGGCTGACAACCGTTTCCACCGAGAACCAGTCGGTGTTGTAGAGCCGGGCCACCGTGGGAGCCTTCATGCTAGGGAGCACCTGAACGAGCTCCTCGATGCGGTCCTCGGAGACGTTCATCTTGAGGCCCACGAGCTTTTCACCCTGCAGGGCGCCGTTGAGAAGGAGGCCGATCTGCTCGATCTTGGCCCGCTTCACCGGGTCTCTCCACGCGTTGTGGTTGGCGATGAGCTGCGGGACCGTCTCCATCAGGTCATGGATAATTGTCAAGCCGTGCGCTCTGATGGTGCTGCCGGTCTCGGTCACCTCGACGATGGCGTCGGCGAGCCCGGAAACGACCTTGGCCTCCGTCGCGCCCCACGAGAACTCTACCTCGACGTTGATGTTGCGTTCATCGAAGTAGCGCCTGGTGAACATGACCAGCTCGGTCGCAATGGTCTTGCCTTCGAGGTCTTCCAAGCTCTTGACCTTGGAGTCGTAGGGCACCGCGAGGACCCACCGGGCCGGACGGGCGCTCACCTTCGAATAGACGAGGTCGGTTACGACATGAACGTCGGATGCATTCTCCGCTATCCAGTCCTTGCCGGTAATGCCAGCCTCGAGGGGGCCGTGTTCGACGTACCGCGCCATCTCCTGGGCGCGAGCGATGGAGCACTCGATCTCGTCGTCGTCGATCTGCGGAAAATAGCTCCGCGAGTTAATGTCGATCTGCCAACCCGCCCGATGGAAAAGGGCAACGGTGGCGTCCTGGAGACTTCCCTTCGGAATGCCGAGTTTCAATGGTCCTGACACGCTGACGACGGCTCCTTGAATAGTATTGAGGCGTCACGGAGGACGCCTCTGAACTCAACCATAAAGTCTACCAGATTCGGGAAGGGCTGAAGGTAACGACCCTTTGGTTATCCGTCGTGTCAACGAAAGTTGGCATAGAGAAGGAAAGAGGGAGACCCTCTCACTACTCTCTGGGTACCGGCTTTCACCTGTGTGACGTCTGCACTTGGCGTTACTCTAGGCGAGCGCAGGAACGGCGAGACGGAAGAGGGAGCCGATCCCCGGCAATTCGGCGGGAGCGCCGGCCAGGCGGAGGGTGCCCCAGATGGTCGCCTGCATGGCGGAAACGACGGGCTTGCCGGTAGCCTCTTCGAGGCGGGAGAGGATGTCCGATGTCCTCATGCCGGTACAGCTGATGAAGATCCCGTCAGCCTCCGGGCGGTCGACCAGATGGACGACAAGCTCGTAGATTTCCTCTTGCGGGATGTCCTCGATGTCCCGGAGCTTATTCAGGCCTCGAAGGTGCACGACTTCGAGCCCGTGGCCTTCGAGGAATTCCCGGAGACGTTCGTTGAGCTCATCGACGTGGGGCGAGAGCACGGTCACTCGCGAAACTCCCAGGAGTCTCAGGGACTCGACGGCCATCGTCGACGTGGTGGTGGAAGGGAGACTGGTCATGCCGGTGATGCGTTCACAGATGTCGATGTCTCCCCCGACCCCGCGAACGTAGCTGGCGGAGGTGCAACCGTAGCCGATGGCCTCGACCCCTAGGGCCGGGAGCGTGGCGGCCGTGGTCTCGATGTTGGGGTTTTCGGCCATGCCGAAAAGCCGCTCACGAGTGATGGCTGGAGGAGCGTCGGCATCGTACTCCCGCGGTGTGCCGGCTATATGCCACTCTACCCCTTCAGGCACGAAGCGGGAGACCTCCTCCGCGTCACCCGGCACGGCAGGTCCGGGCCATACAAATCCGATGGTGTGCGTTGGAGCCATTGTCGACCTCCTCTTAATGGGGCCTCGTTATGAGCATAATCAGTGGGATTATATCAATTTGCCCCGACGTTGCCCCAAACCTGCAAACGCACTCCTCTCTTTCGTCATTCTCTCAAGCGTGGGAATCGTTAAGCCTCTCTGCGCCCTCAGTGTTAATTCACCTGACAGGGTCTGAAGCATGGATACCCGCCTGGGCGGGAATGGCGGTTTGGGGTCGGCGTTGGCAGCCAAGGGCTGGTTTTGGAACGGGGCGCCTTGAGCCACTTCCTGAAGCCGCGTCGAGGACGTTTGAGATTCTTTGCACAACCTGTACCATAGGTGACGGCGAAGTCAGGCCTTTTCCAATGACAAAACCAACGCAAGGAGGGAAGTTTGTCGCGTGTGCTGGTTACGGGTGGCGCGGGATTCGTCGGGTCTCATATCGTGGACGGCCTGCTTGCGCGGGGGCACGACGTGCTGGTTGTGGACGACCTCTCCTCGGGCGCCCGGTCGAACCTGTCACCCGATGCCGAGCTCGTAGACCTTGACGTTGCTGATGAAGCTCTCGTAGGGGTCTCCAAGACGTGGGGGCCGGACGTGATATCGCACCTCGCGGCTCAGGCCTCCGTTCCGGTGTCCATGGCCAACCCTGCGCTGGACGCTCGCGTGAATATCCTCGGCGGCCTGAACGTCCTCCGGGCCGCGATGGACACCGATTGCAAGCAGGTGCTGTATATCAATACCGGTGGAGCGCTGTACGGCGAGCCGGAGTACCTGCCGTGCGACGAGGACCATCCTATCCGTCCCATCAGTGCGTACGGGCTCAGCAAGTGGACTTCGGAATGCTACTTCCGGACGTTGTTGCCGGACTCCATTCCGCTCAAAGTATTGCGACCTGCAAATATCTACGGCCCGAAGCAGGACCCTCACGGAGAATCGGGGGTCATCGCGATCTTTGCGCGGCGCATGCTGAAGGGAGAGCAGGTTACCATCAACGGTGACGGTGAGCACACAAGGGACTACGTGTATGTCGGCGATGTCGTCGAGGCACACGATCTTGCCATGAGCCATGAAGATTCATTCGTCGCTAACGTCGGTACTGGAGTGGGAACCTCAGTTAACGAGGTGTTTCGACACCTACAGAAAGTGACTGGAAACGACGCGCCCCCTGAGTACGGGCCGCCAAGGCCCGGCGACGTCAGGCATATCGCCCTTGAATCATCAAGGGCCAAACTGCTGTTGGGTTGGGAACCGAAAGTGGGACTTATCGAGGGCTTGGAGAGGACGGTCGCTTCCATGAGAAGTGCCGATGACTAAGTTTGTCGCCTGGTATGGCATGACTGTGCCCGAACGAGGCACAAGAGCAGCCGGAGTCATCAGAGCATGAACCCCATGGACGCACGCCTCGCCAACGCAATCCGCATTGTTCTCGTCCTGGTCATGGTTGCTCCTCTGATCGTCATGACCGACCCATTGCCACGTACCTTGTTCCCTTACGTGGTTGGCAAGGCACTGTGGAGCCGGACTCTGATCGAGATCGCGTTCGGGCTATGGATCATCCTCGTGCTACGGGACTCTTCCTACCGCTTTCCGAAGTCATGGACATTGGCAGTGCTCGGCATCTACGTTTTGATCGCGCTATTGGCGACGGTCTTCTCCGTAAGTCCGACCCGAAGCCTGTGGTCGACCTTCGAGCGGATGCAGGGATGGGTGGACCTGGTCCACTGGTTCTCATTTGTGGTCGTCCTCGTCTCGACGCACAGGACATGGGCGCACTGGCGAACATTGCTCAATTTCAACCTCGGCGTGAGCATCGTCATTGGGCTGCTGGGACTCACGCAGTTCTTCGACATACAGCTTTTCGACTACCTGCAGTATAAGGACAGGCTGGACATCACCCTCGGTAACCCGACCTACGTGGGCGGGTACATGCTGGTGAGCTTCTTCATCGCGGCGGCATTCCTCGCGGAGTCGTACCTCGATAGGTCGGCGACAGAGACGAGAGGACGGGCCGTAGATCGACGAAGGAGACGCCGCGCACAGCAGAGCGGAGGGCTGTCAGCGATTCCCGAAGAGCATCTCTGGCGGACTTTCTGGATTGCCGCGATTGTGCTCAGCCTGGTCATGGTCTTCCTGAGTGGCACCCGGAGCGCTGCGGCTGCCCTGACAGCAGGGGTACTCGCTTTCGGCATCGGATACGCCATTTGGGGTGGGTCATTCCCCCTCCGTAAGGGGGCGATCGCAGTCACGGCCGTGATGGCGGTGCTGGCATCGGTGGTCGTGTTGATCGTCCTCGTTCGTGCCGGGAGCGACACCGAGAGGATTGACGCGCCGGGAGCGATGATCGAGCGCCTCTTGAACACCGGCGTGCGGGACCGGTCAGTCGAAGGGCGGATCGCCGCCGCCCAGGTCGGAGTAGAGGCATTTCTGGACCGTCCAGTCCTCGGATGGGGACCCGAAAACTACACCGTTGGGTATGACCGGAACGTCGGGCCGGAGGTGTTCGCCAGGGGAACGATTTCGTTCGACCAGGCGCACAACAAGCTCATCGAAGAGCTTACGACAAAGGGACTGCTGGGGCTGCTGGGTTACCTCGCCCTATGGGTGTCGATGGCAGTGGTCTTCTTCCGAGTGGCGCGACACTTGTCGCCGAGCAAGCAAGCGTTCGCCTTTCTGCTGGGGGCGGCGCTGATCGTCTACTTTACCCAGAATCTCTTCCTGTTCGACACTCCGAGCACGGTGTCGCATCTCTATGTGTTGCTGGGATTCGTGACTTTCCTCGAAGGAATGGTCCTGACAAGAAGCGGTTCGGAGGCGGTGGAAGTGTCCGTTCCGCCGGAGACGACAGACCGCAGGCCACTACTCCCTTCCCTGTCGGGGGATATGGCTCTCGGGGCGGCGGCACTCGTCGTGGCAATTGGGACTATCGCGGCAATATTCCTGCTGAATGTAAGACCGCTCACTGCGTCTTCACAGGGCGTGGACGCACTCAGCGATGGACTTCCCTGGGAACAGCGATTTGAGGCCTTCGAAGACTCTGTCGGTGCTTTCCCATCACAGTCAAACTACCTTCGTACCACCATGTTCACGGCGTTCGCGACCCAGTGGATTACCCTGAGTGACAACCAGATGATTGCCGCCACTCAGCTTGTGTCGAAACATGGCCCAGAGGGTCGGAACATGGAGCCTGACGAATGGCGGCTGCTTAACGCAATGGCTGCAGCGTACCAGAGGGCCGCTGACATGGATGAGAGGCATCTCGTTCAGGCACGTGAACTCGTTGAAACGGCCGTCCAGCTTGCCCCGTCCAGGATCGAGGTCCGCCTGCTCCTGATTGTCCAATTTCTCTTCGAGGGCGATAATCAAGAGGCCCTTCGCCTCATGGACGACTACATGGCAGAGGCGCCGGAGACGGCGCACCACTACGAGGACCTGCGCGTTCAGGTGGTGAAGGAAATCGAACGCCAGGAGAGTGGACAATGAAGCGAGTGATAGATTGAGAGAGGACAATGTGACCGTCTATCCCATCATTCTCGCGGGCGGCTCAGGGACGCGGCTCTGGCCCCTGTCGCGCGAGTACTATCCAAAGCAGTTCCTGCCGCTGATCAACGCGGATTCCAGCATGCTGCAGGAGACACTCGCCCGCCTGGCCATGATCGAGGAGGCGGCGCCTCCCATCGTGGTGTGCAGCGAGCTGCATAGGTTCATTCTTGCCGACCAGTTGCGCGAGGCCGGAGTCGAAGCGACGAGCGTCATCGTTGAGCCGGCAGGCAGAAATACCGCGCCCGCCCTGACGCTTGGCGCGCTCAGGGCGTTGGACGTGGCGAACGACGGCGAGGACCCGATTCTCCTTGTCACACACTCCGACCACCTGATCACGGAGCCGAAACGATTCCTCGATGCCTTCAAAGTAGGGCTGGCACTCGCGTCCGAGGGCAGTCTGGTGACGTTCGGAGTGCCGCCGACAGGACCTGAGACGGGCTACGGGTACATCGAGCGGGGCGATCCCCTCACATCAGTTGGAGGCGAGGCGTACGCCATCCGTTCATTCGTGGAGAAGCCAGATCTGCGGACCGCGACGGAGTTCTGCGAGTCGGGCAGGTACCTGTGGAACAGCGGCCTGTTCATGATGCGGTCATCGGCTTGGCTTGAGCGACTTGAACAGCACCGTCCGGACATCGCCGATGCCGTCCGTGAAGCCTATGAGAAGGGCAGCGACTTCTACGAGTACTTCAAGCCAGACGAGGATGCGTTCCTAAAGTGTCCCAGCGACTCCATAGACTACGCCGTCATGGAGGGCGCGGGGTCTGGCTTAGAGGACGGCAAGGACGGTACGAAGGGCTATGCCGTGGTGCCGATTGACGTGGGATGGTCGGATATCGGTTCATGGTCGACGCTGTGGGAGCAGCGTGAGAAGGATGACATGGGCAACATCCTGCAGGGCGACGTGTACACCGAATCGACGAGGAACTCACTCATACTCAGTGGGCACAGGCTCGTCGCGGCCGTCGGTCTCGAAGATATCGTGGTGATCGAGACTCCGGATGCCGTGTTGATTGCACACAAGGACAGGGTGCAGGACATCAAGGGAATCGTCGAACATCTGAGGGAACAAGGAAGGTCGGAGGCGGACATACACCGCAAGGTCCACCGTCCCTGGGGATCCTACGATGTACTGGACGCGGGCGAAGGGTTCCAGGTCAAGCGGCTGACGATTTCCCCCGGTGCGTCGGTGTCCTTTCAATTCCATCACCATCGGGCGGAGCATTGGATCGTCGTGCGCGGGACGGCCAGAGTTACCAAGGATGACGAGGTCTTCCTGCTTGGCGAGAACGAGTCAGTCTCCATTCCTCAAGGTATGAAGCACCGGCTGGAGAACCCGGGAACGACGCCATTGGAAGTAATCGAGGCTCAGATGGGCGATTATCTTGGAGAAGACGACATCATCAGGCTTGAAGACAACTACAACCGTGAGATTGACTCAGGAGAGGACTATCATTAGGCAGTCAATGAGGTAGGAACGGCACTCCGCAGTAGAAGGAGAACACAACATGAAGGCAATGGTGTACCACGGGAATCAAGACCTCCGACTGGAGAGCGTTCCGGATCCCAGTCCTGCGGAGGGCGAGGCGCTGCTGAAGGTCGACTACTGCGGGATCTGTGCAACCGACATCGAGGAATACGTGTACGGCCCGAAGTTCATCGCCAAGGGCAAGATGCCCATCGTTACGGGCCACGAGGTAACCGCGACGGTGGTGGAGCCTCCCACCGGGAGCGACGGACTAAGTCCGGGAACCCGCGTGGCGCTGAACACGGTATTGACCTGCGGTACGTGCTTCTGGTGCAACAAGGGCGATACGCCGCAATGCGAGCAGTTCACGGTCGTGGGGTTCGACCGGGACGGGGGACTGGCGGAGTACCTGGCCTGGCCCGCGAATGAGCTCATTCCCCTGCCCGACAGCGTGCCAAGCGAGGCAGCGGCGCTGATCGAGCCTTCGAGTGTGGCGCACCACTGCGTGCAGCGTGGAAATATTCAGCCCGGCGAGACGGTGGCCGTTGTGGGAGCAGGCACGGTCGGTACGCTCGCGATGCAGATCGCCAAGGCCCAGGGAGCGCGGGTATTCGTGGTGGACGTCAAGCAGATGAGCCTCGATCTCGCGAGCGAGCTTGGGGCCGAAGTCGCGATCAACGCAGCGGAGGAGGACGCGCATAGCGTACTCACGAGCCTAACCGACGGGCGCGGACCTGACGTGGTGATCGACGCCGCCGGAGCGCCGAATACTCCCGCCGACTGCCTGAGGTACGTTCGAAGAGGGGGCCGTGTGGTGCTGGTGGCGATCTACACGTCCACGCCTGAGTTCGACTTCAACACGATCGTGGCAAATGAGAATACCGTCATAGGGACGATTGCCTACGGACGCTCAGACGTCCAGGCATCAGTCGACCTCATCGCGTCGGGGAAACTAAAGACAACGCCCCTGATAACCGACCGGATTAGTCTCGATGAGGTTATCGACGTGGGCTTCCCTCGGATGTTGGCGCCCACGAAGGACGTATTCAGGATCCTCGTCAAGCCCTAGTCGCCGATGAACCCGTACTTCCGGAGGGTCGCGATCCACTTGGCGCGCTCCGGGTTGCTGTCCGGGTTGTTCAGCCAGAACGGGTCACGCACAAGAAGAGGGAAGACGTCCCTGATCTTCGCTTCGGCTTCCACCTGCTGACGAACGGAATCCTCTTGCTCCGGCGTCTTGGGAGCGGCAAAGTAGCCCATGGTGATGAGCCGTCGGTCCTCGCCGCCTCCATAGCTCCCATGCCACGCGTAGTTGTCGAAGATCAGGACGTCGCCACACTCGACCGCAGCGATGTGCGAGGGAACCTGGTCTACACTGAGGCCGTCCTCCTGCAGGTTGGTGCCGGAATGTGCAAAACCTTCCTTGAGCGGGATGCGCTTAAACTCGGAGTGCATGGGTTCCCTGTGCGAACCGGGAATGAGTCTGAGCGCCCCGTTGGTCCCGTCGAGCGACTGCAGGTAGATGCCGAACTTCAGGCCGCGCCAATTCTTCTGCGAGGTGTCCGGGTGCCAGTCTGTGCGGTCGCCGGAGAATGAGTTGGAGGCCGAGAAGGAAGCGACTACGTCCTCGCCGAGAAGCTGCTTGACCTTGTCAAGGAAGCGCGGCTGTTCGAGCAGCGAGGCGGTGTACGACGTGTCGGGCTTGAAGTTCCACCAGTTCAGCTGCTTGCGGAAACTGGCCCGCTCCATCGTCGCCTCCGCACGTTCCAGGGCAGAGTCGAACTCCGCGTTGAGGGTGTCTATGTCGTGCTGGGTGAGGAATCCGCGCAGGACGACGAATCCGAACACCTCGTACTGAGTGATCTCAAGCTCGGTAAGCATGGGACAGGTCCCCCTATGGTGGTGGGCGGTATTGTAGCAGGGCGGGAATAATCCCCACAGAGGGCGCGGAGGGTGCAGAGACGGTTATGTTTAGGTCGGGTAGGCCGCCGGCGAGCTACTCCATGTAAAGTACGTTTCCGTCGGGCCCTCCTCCGAACCGGACGTGCGGCATCCTCCGCATCCTGCTTAACAGTTACCTGTTTTACGGGAAGTGTCGTTGGTTAGGCGGGGAGCCGAATGACTCCAAGTGATTGTAGACGTAGTGAGATTGGGTTACTCTGCTGCGTGTAGGTGCCCTAGTGAGTGGGTGTCAACCGTTCAATTGGCGGCCCAAATGGTCGGGATTATCGGCAACAGTGATAGCCGCTACTTGTTGAACCATTTTCCGCTCTCGGTCGATATCGACGACCCACCATTCGTCTTGAGTCTGGAGGCATCGAAACTCCGGGACAACTCTCTGTCCAAGGGTCACCTGGCTTTCCCAATACTGCCATCTTGTGTAAGTCGGCTCCGGGTTGCAGTAGAAGAAGAGAGTCCAATCTTCTCGAGCCAGCGATCCGGTTGAATAGTGCCCCTGGGTGGGATTGGCAATTGGACCATATTCGGCGTAGTACGCCCCATTGTCTAGTAGGTTCACTACTGCTTTTCGGTTTGGTGCCGCTTCTGCATAGGTCAGGCGAGCGGCCCATTCCTCAATGTTATTTGCCTTCGGGCTTTCGCTGGGGTATACGGCTTTACAGAAGTAGAAGGCGAGTAACGGTTTCTCAGTTGTAGCGTCGGTCTGCATCTCAACATGGACGATTAGCTGGAGAATGTCGTCGTCGTCGTTGATTCCGCAGAACGGGCAGGTTGTGCAGGCAGAGTGTCTGTCCATGAGCAGGCCACATAGGGCACGGAGCCCGTGGGTCTTAGCGTAGGACAGGTCCATGGATGCAAATGGGACAAATTTGGCCTCTTGGCTCGTCTTGGGCTTCTTGCGAAATGACCACATGGCAACCTATCTTCTGTCAGGTCGTATCAGGTTCTTGGTCTCAATGAGGCTGTGCTTGCTTCATCATAGGGGTTGTGGCCCCATTTGTGGAGTGGACCAAGCCGAGGATGGAGGAAGGCGTGAGGGCGGTATTCAATTGTGGGGCTGATACTACTTACTTTCTGGGTGGCGGATTACAGCGCCCGTGGTGCATGTCCATGTGGCACGACCGGAAGACCACGAGGGTCAAGCGCCGTCGTGCGGCCAAGATTTGAACCCACAGGGGCTTTGGCCCGGAGATACCCAGCACGAAGTCGTCGGCGTAGCGGAGGTATCGCAGCCGTCGGTTGTCGGGGTCGAAGGGATCACCGGAAGGCAAACGTTGAGCTTCTAGGCGCAGCTTGATCGCTTCAGCGTAATTGCCCATCTTCCTTGCCTTGACATCAACCGCCGCCCTTCATAGACTCCGAGCGAAT
>JAPOPA010000124.1 GCA_026713145.1 Chloroflexota bacterium | reverse complement strand
GCGCCGTCGACGCCGTTCTGAGCTAACTTACACAAAAAAAGACGGGCAGGGGGACCTTTCTGAAGTCCCTCTTGCCCGCAACCATTCACCTCGTCTGACTTCATGGGAGCGGATGGGCTGCGGTGGGCCCTGCGGTCTTCAAAATCGTTGGTCCCGGTGCTTCCACCGGGACGGTGGGTTCGACTCCCTCGCGCTCCCGCCACTTTTTCTACTTCACATCCCCCCTCTAGTGCCATTAACGTGGACGAAGTCTCTTGCGCTCGGTGTAAGGCCTTCAACGAACGGCGCTCAGGACGCCGGAAGGCGGCGGCCCTAGCTTGAACTGCTGATCTAGGGGTAAGATTCAATGTGGAGAACTAACCAAGATCAGATTCGACGGAGAAACCCACGATGGAGATAAGTGAGGCGAAGCTCGAACTGGATATGGCATATAGAAACTTGCAAGGTTGTGAATCCTACCTTTCCCAGACTTCTGCGGCCTACAGAGACGCACAGGCCGCCAGTGGGAGCAACGAACGTCACTATCGGCTGCGACGTATTCATGGAGACAATTATCGACTGAAGTTGGAAGATCAATGGAAATCCGCATTGCAGCAATTCAAAGATGCGGATGCCCGGTTGAATAGAGCAAGAGAGAAGTATAAAGAGGCTGTCCAAAATGGACAGGACGCGCCATGAATCCTCGGTACCTAAGTGATAACGGCGCGTCAGAGTATGAAGGTCACCCACGGCCCCTAAAATCCCCTAAACCCCTTGATAGACAAATTTCCGCGATTCCATAGCCGCTATTCGCGCCCCCGCATCTCACCCCTCTTCCCCAACCCAGACCTAGAGCATTTCATAGAATTCCGCTAGAATCCCCGTTCGATTGGGTACCGTTCGTGCGAAATTCGTGGTAATGTGACTTATTAAGCACCCATACACGGGAGGGTTAACGATGGGAAGCAACGGAAACGGCAATGCGAAAACAACCCACGAAGACCCGGTTCTCGTTGTCGTCCAGCTCAGTGGCGGCAACGACTTTATGAATACGGTGGTGCCGTACTCGGACCCCCACTACTACGACCACCGTTCCACCCTCGGCGTCCCCGAAGACAACCTCATCCCCATCAACGAGGACCTCGCGTTCCATGGGAACGCCGCCCCGCTGAAGGAGTTTTGGGACGACGACAAGCTGGCAATCGTGCAGGGCGTCGGCTACCCGAATTCCAGCCGGTCGCACTTCCGCAGCATGTACATCTGGCATACGTGCGAGCCGGACAAGATATCGACCGAGGGCTGGCTCGGCATGGCCACCGGCCAGATCGACCCCGACACGGAAAACGTCCTGACCTCCGTCAACTTCGGGAGGGGACTCCCGCAGGCGCTCGTGTCAAAGGGCGTGCCTGTCACGTCCGTCGGAAACCTCGACAACTACGGGCTGATGACCGGTCTCGACGACGAGGAAGACCGGAACGAGACCCTCGAGCGCTTCAAGGAGATGTACGCGCCCGCCGTCGGCACGGGAGCCGTGATGGACTACCTCTCGGAGACCGGCCTCGGCGTCCTGGACGGCGCGGGAGTGCTCAAGAAGGTGCCTGGGATGTACAAATCCGAGGTTGAGTACGGCGGCAACGAGATCGCCCGCGGCCTCAAGGACGTTGCCCGCGTCCATCTGGCCGACGTTGGCACCCGCATCTTCTACACGAACCACAACAACTACGACACCCACTCGAACCAGGCCCCCACTCACACCACGCTTATCGGCGATCTCTCGCGAGCGATCATGGACTTCTTCCAGGACTTGGAGGACCACGGCAAGGCTGACAACGTGTCAATGCTCGTCTTCACCGAGTTCGGGCGAAGGGTTGCCGACAACGGCAGCGGCACCGACCACGGTGCGGGGGGAGGCGCGTTCCTCATCGGGAACAAGGTCAAAGGTGGCCTCTACGCCGAGTACCCGTCGCTTGCCCCAGCCGACCTGATCGAGGGCGAGGATATGCAGCACACGTACGACTACCGGGGAATGTACGCTTCGATCCTGGACCAGTGGATGGACGTTGACTCGAAGCCCATCGTCGGCGGTACGTACGAGCAGCTTCCGGTATTCGCCTAAGGTCCTTACCTTTTAAAGACCGGTTGGCGCTTGCCGTTTCTAGGACTGTGTCGAGTCCCGCTCGGTTGCCGTTTCCCTTTGTCTCTTCAGATTCTCGAAGAGTCGGTCAGCTTCGTAAGGGTTGACGTCAGGATCCCAGATATTGTGCTCTTCGAAATACACGGGTGGCGGGTACCACAGGTTCCAGGATAACGGCCACTCCTGGGTAAGCGTCACGTACTTCGGGTGCTTTTCCGGGTCGGGCACCAACATCAGGATGACCGTGAGCGCCAGGGAAAGCGCCATTCTGGGCAGGAACAGAATTGGGCGCGTCCAAGCCTGGTTCAGCCAGAGCCAGCTGCTTCCAACGAGCAGTCCCCAGAATGGGATCCAGAGAGCCGATAGGAGAAGGAAGAAGAGGAGGCCGAACACGTAGAAGAAGCCGATTACTGTGCCGAAGTGAAAGGCGATCTTGAAGATTGATTGGCCCAGGTAGTCGACCGGTTTCAGAACGAATATGATCAACGTCGAAACGTAGTAGACGATCAGGCGTGCAATCTGAGTGAAGATGTCGCCGGGGGCGTTTCTACGTGCGAAAGCCACTCGCGTCCTGAGATCAGGCACCTTCCACAGCCACGTCACGTTGGTTCTCGCTCCCTCTTTATGCGCTTTCCCAAAAGTTGGGGCTATCGAACGACCACCAAACTCATCGTATCACAGGCATCCTTTGGACGAATGAATGGACCCTTGGACTAAGGTCATGACATGTTGATTACTTGATGGAGGCGTCGCCAGTGAGAACTGTCAGGGAGGCGGCCCGTCGGAATCCCGACCTCCAAACGAGATAGATGACCAGTGCAACACCTACGAGCATGACGGCCAACGCGGCCAGGGTGACCTCCAAGCCGAAGAGATAGATCAGGATTCCCCCTAGTATTGGGCCAGCTACCTTCGCCGAGTTCTTCATTGCGCCGACGAAGCCCATGCAGGCCCCGAGATCGTGCTCGTTGACGGCCGTCGCAACGGACGCCAACGCCGAGGGAAACACCAGGGCCTGAGCCGATCCTATGAGGACTGCCGACAGAACGAGGGTGCCGTTACCGTGGCCGAACGCGAGGGTGAGCAGGCCGGCTGACATGGCAGCCATGCCCAGCACCACAGTCGGCATATGGCCGAGTCTGTCGCCGAGGCGTCCTCCCAGCGGCGCCAGGACGAGATGCGTACCCTCCTGCAGCGCGAAGTACGCGCCAACTACTACCACGTTCACGCCCTGTGATAGGGCGTAGACCGGCAGGAATGTCTTGACGGCGTACTCGGCGATAAGCACTTGAGCGCTCATTCCTCCGGCCAGCCAGACTCCTGTCGAGCGGCTCGCCACGGAAATCGCCCGCGTCGCCTGCTTCAGGAATGGTTCCCGATCAACTCTTGGGGAGGACTTGGTCTCCGGCAGCAGGACTATGGGAACGAACGCGAGGCTGCTCAGGAGGCCGACCACGGTGAAGACGTGTACGGGATCCATCCTCAAGAGGAGTACGCCGGCTGCCGCGGGACCTACAACGTACCCGGCGTTTCTGGCCATGGAGAACCAGCCAAGCCTTTCCGCCCGGTTCGAGCTCGACAGTTCAACCACGTAGGCAAGGGTAACCGGACCGTAGATGGCGGTCGCCAGCCCGTGGATGATTCGTACGAGAACCAGTTGATTAGGAGAATCGACGAACGCGTATACGAAGGGCATTCCCGCGAATACAGCCGTACCCAGGAGCAGCCAAACGCGGCGGCCTGTGCGGTCGGAGAGTATCCCGACGAACGGTTTGAGCACCATGCCGGTCAGGGTCGAGACAGCTACTATGAAGCCGAGCAGCACATCTCCCGCGCCCAGGCCGGCGGCGAACAGCGGCAAGAGCGGCGTCTTGCCCATCTGGTACGCCGAGCGCACCAGGAAATCCGCGGCCGTTACGCCCAGAAAACCCCTTGAGCGGATCACGCCCTACGCCTTCGCGACGATCGCGGGAATCTCGAGCTCGTGCAGTGTGTCCACAAATCTCTGCAGGTCCTCGTTTTCGAGCCGTTCGAGTCGGTCTAGCGCGCCATCGGCCCTTTCGGATAGGACACCGCAGACATCGTGCTGCTGCGTGGTAGGGGCCGCGTCCGCGGAGGCAATTGCCGCCATCAACTCCTTCAGCTTGAATCCCACTCCGGCGGGCAGAGCGATGCGATCGAGGCCCTCTTCCTCCGGGGCGGTCGTCTGGATGAATGCCAATTCGATGGAGCCGAGCGAATCGTTGAGGGTTTCAACTACATCCGCGAGGGCTTCACCCTTTCCGGCAGCATTCGCACGACCGGCCCACTCTGCCACCTGTCCTCGGATGCTCCTGATGCGGTTGATGGCGTCGTGTACCTCACCCGTCTTGTCCCGCACTCGAAGCATGAGGTCAAGTTGCTCGCCAAGTTCCTCGGCGGAGGTGGAGACGCGCGGGTCCTGCTCGATCGTCACTTCCTGGGACACAGTCTGTCCGGCGACGGTCAGGGACACATTGTAGGTACCGGGTACCACCAACGGGCCCTCAACCGCTTCGGACTTCGGAGCAGTCCCAACCCTTGACGACTTGTCGTAGCGCAAGTCCCAGTTATAGCGGTTCATGCCCTTGTTGACCGGAAGGAACGGGCCTGCGGGCCTCTCCGACTCGGGCAGGTCGTCGTAGTCGCAGGGCTTGGGGCGAACGGTGCGAATCACTTGTCCGTCTGCATCTGAGACGGTCAGGACGGCGTCATTCGCGTCCGCCTCCCCGAGGTTGTAGTGGAAAATTGCGCCGGTCGGTGGATTGTTTCCGGCGTCGAGGAAAGTGGAGTGCGACTGCTCGTTCTCGTCCTTCGTTTCAGTCCACGCCGCCGCCGAACCCAGACGCAGCATGTACCTCTTCCCGGCTCCCGATGAGCGCCCGGATGTCATCTGGTAGGCGCTGCGCACCACACTCGCGGGCTTGAAGAGGTGGATGCCGTTGGTACCAGAGGAGTCCGCCACTTGCCGGAGATGAGTCAGATC
>JAPOPA010000115.1 GCA_026713145.1 Chloroflexota bacterium | reverse complement strand
GCGATCCTGCCACTCTCGGCCTCGTCCACGTACTCGCGGGCGACGACGTAGCCGTTCTTCTCGGCGTAGTCCCTCAGCGCCCGCAGTTGGGCTGCCACGGACAGGTCCACGTCCTGCCGGTCGCTGGACACCCTGGCATACAGGGCCGCCGGTATGGGGTTGGTATCTTCTTTCATTGCCTCGTCCTCCTCTTTGTTGCTTATCTAAGCCTTGGAAATTCCTTCGACGGAACCGTCGGCGTTTTCCACGGCAGTCCGAACAATCTCGACAACCTCGTCCAGAAAAGCCTGCGTGGTCGGGTCCATGACGGAGCTGATTGACGGCGCGGCTGCTTCGTAGATGTGCGCCATGCGATCTGCTCTTTGGCGACTGGATCCCGTGCCCCTGAACCCATAGGCGGCTTGCCAGTCGCCGGGATGAGATTGGATTAGACGCCGCTCAGCGAGGGCACGGATGCCGCCGAGCACCTCTTGGCGTATCTGATCAATGGCGGCTCTGCCCTCGTCATCATCTGCCGGAGCTCTGGTCCATCCAGCGGGTTCGTTCAGCCAATGGGATGCGCTCTCTTGAAGCTCCCTAATCAGATCGGCAACCGGCCTCAGGTTGTCGTATTCGTTGTCCCACAGGTTGGCAATACGTCGGCATAGTGCTTTGACGCGAGCCCAGTGTTGCTTCTTAGTACCCTCATGGTAGCTGAGGCCTAGCCTGCCCCACCAAGGACTCTTAAACCCATCAGTGGCGTCGCGCAGAGCGAGTTCCAAACGAAGGGCGTTGTAAATCGGCGCGGCTGTTACCGGTTCGGGAGGCTTCGCGGCCTCCTGCATTTCGACCAAAAGCTTGTGCATCTGGTCGAGGATGGGGAGTGGGATGCTTTCGGTGGGTCTATTCAATCCTCCAAGATAGAAGTTGCGGTTATCCAGTTGACGCTCCAGTATTTCCGTCACCGGCGCCCCCAGCGCATCCCGCATCCCGGACAGGGCATTGCCGATTGAGGCGTGGATGTGGTTGACCTTCTGGGTGTAGCTGCGGAGGTTGTCGCCCCGTACTTGGTCGAAATGCGTGAAGACAACACCGAGCTTGTGCCCGTGGCCACCGGTGCCGACGGAGCGCAGGAGTTCGAGGGGAGCAGCTTGCATAGGCGACTGAGCGTTGTCTATCAGCAGGATCATGTCCGCCTCTTGGAACCTGTCGGTGACCTTCGTGGAGATGCTTGTGGCCTCTCTAGCTGAGTGGCCGAGGCCTTCCCCGTCCAGCAAGACCAATCGGCGGTCACCGTCTTGCAGTTTGGTTGCAGTGGGTTGGAATGGGCCGCTCACGCGGATGCCGTCAACCAGCGGTGTCAGCAGCCGCCCAAACTGCTGGGAATGGTTGCCGGTGAACCATCTCACTTGCCGCAGAAAGGCAGTGCGGTCACGCTCTTCGTAGTACCAGAGTATGGGCCAGCCCGTTGCCTCGCGTTCAAAGTCGCCCTCTGCAATCAGACCGAAGCGTTCCTCGATGGACTCCATGATGTCCACGGAGATATCCGTGAATCCCCGATTCTCGTACAGCACATCGGTAAACTCTTCAATCCACGCCTCCCTTCGCGTGGCGCTATCCATGTCATGGTAGTCACCGGATCTCAGCGCGATTTGTTCTTGGACCGCCGTTGCGATTTCTCTGATGCGAACGACATACTCTCTCAGGCGCTCATTGTTCTTTGTCAGGTCGGCAGCGGCGACGACTTCGTCGTCTGGCAGTGTCACCGCGGGACCCTCTTCATATTCAAACAGGCTATCCATCTCATGGTTTGGCGACTCTTGCTGCCACGTGCCGAGTGGATATGAGAGACGAAAGCGTTGTTCGGGATGCTCCAACAGTGCGTCGGCGATGCCCTCTTCGTCTTGACCTCGAATTACGCTAGCGCATGCCTCTTCAAGACACTCGTCGACAGCTCCTCTTACTTCGTGCTCGTTCATGAACGTGATTACAGACTTGAAGGGGCCTGTGGCCGTGGTGATTATCTCAATGTCAGCGGTTGTGGTCTTCGCTGTTGACGTAGAGGGGAAACGGTCCTGTGTGTGGTCGGAGCCAATTAGTTGGCGCAGTAGTGTGGTCTTGCCTGCTCCCGTCGGTCCAACGAGCATGACACGGGCATAGCCGTCATCAGGTGTCGGCAGGGGGAGCATCTCCTCCCGGCGCTCCTTGGACTTGATCTTGCCGACCTCAATGCCGTCAAAGAACGCTGAGACGACGATAGCGTCGAATCGCTGCGACGCCTCGGCACGTCGGTCAAGGGACCACCAAGACGGGTCAGAGAGGATTTCGTTGAGCTGTCCGACCAACTGGTCGGCCCTGGCGTCATCTGCTGTGCCAAGACCTCGACGTACCTTGAGTCCAAACTTGCCCCGAGCGTCGGTTCGGCGCGGATGGTTGAACGTTACGCTCCAACCGGGACGGTTGGAGCGTGTCTTGCTGGCCGTGTAGATTGTCGTTGTCATAGTTCCTCCTCGCGTTGTTCTGTGTTGTACGAACAATCTCATTATGGACCTCAATTTCTGGAGTGTCAAGTCCTTGGGGAACAACTGAGAACAACTTCCTCTATGTGCAGGGGATTTGCCGGTAGGTAGCCCGACTGCGCGGAAATGAGTGATACGTCAAGCCTACCGGGGCACCTGAGGCTGGCGAATCCTGCGACGGTTTTCGGCGTCTAGGCAGATCGCCGGGATTCGTGCTCTGCAACAAAATGTCATTTTGGGAGCTGTTAGGGGCTGACACGGCAAGTGAGGGAAGTGCCCTTTTGTCCTCTATAGGAAGTATGGGGAACGGCTTTATGGGGGAGTTGGAACATGCTCCTGTGGCAACTGCCTGCTGAGTGCGGTTGCTCCGGGTAAGGCTGCCGTCGCTAGGAACCGTAGCTGAGAGGCGAAGGGGACGGAGGTGTGTGACGAAGCGGCGGTAGCGGCGATAACGGCCTGACCAGTCAGTTCTGCAACGAATTGTACTCGGATGGGCGCAAGGGGAGGTACGTGACGTGTCGCCTCTGCAAGTTGTCCCAGCAAGGCTGCTGGGACAGCCCCTACAGGAAGTGTCGTGGACGGCGAAGGTGGTCATTGTGCAACCTGATACGTCAGGGACAGCGGCCTCCTGTCGAGGGAGTGCGGGGGAGGAAATATCCATGCCTCACCCAGGATCCCATGCTCGGCGAGGGCCTCTGCGTTGGAGGTGACAATGGGTATCTCCTTCATCGTGTCGGCGATGTCGAGGAAGGCGGACTCGTTGCCCGGGGACTCGAAGACGAAGAGCACACTCGGCAGGTGTCCTCCATGATCCCGCTTAGCCCAGCCGCTTCGGAAGTAGCGGCGGTAGGACTTCAGGCGTTTGGGGATGCGCTTCGGCGTCGTGGCCCTCCGCTCGAACTCCAGCAGGAAGGGACGCCACTGGCCTTTGTACTCCAACGTGAAGGAGGCGTCGGGGTGGATGACGTAGGTGGTCCGGTCGCAGCGGTAGCCAATGGTGGAGCGGGACGTGGGCAGCAGGTCCCACATGTCATAGTCCTGGGAGCGAGCGACCTCGGCGGAGAGGGCGGCGGCGAAGCCGGTGACGCCGGCGTGGTGCCGATGCTGGGAGGAGAGGGCGCGGAGGGCCGTCCCTGCTTGGACGGAATGGTTCGGGTGGGTAGGTTCAGGGCTCCAGCGGTCGAGGGTCAACCCCACGGCGGCCCGGTCTCGGCGGGCCAGGTACGTCAGCCCCTCGTCGGTGAGCATGAGCAGGGGCTCGTCCACTCGCACGAGGTTGTGTTGGCGGAGGGAACGAGTCACCTGGTTGACCCGGCGCAGGGTGACGCCGCCCATCAGCTCTCCCAGCTGCTCACGGGTGCACAGGGGCCAGGCCGCCAGCAGGTCGAGGGCATCCTTCTCGGCCCGGGTCAGCTGCACCGAGAGAGCCAGTGCGAGTTGTTGAGTAGGCTCCGGCATGGCGGTCTTCACGTTGGAGGGATACAACGCTTCGGGATTGGCCTTCGGCCTGTCCCGGAGGAAGGAGTAGGACTTATCCAGCAGGCGATCCATCCAGGCCAGGATGTCCGCCAGGGACGTGTCGCCGTCGATGCGCACGGGCGGGTCCTCGCCCAGGCCGCTCCCGCACTGCTGCCAGACGGCTCCCGTGTGGTCTCCGGCGAGAAGCTCACCTTCCGTCGCAAGGAAGGTCCTGCGGTGCTCCGACGGGTCTCCCAGGGAGCGAATGGCTCTGCGAGTGGCCTGGTCTGCGTGGGTGAGCACCAGAGTCACGAAGGGCCTGTCAATGCTGCGCATCCGCTCGACGCTCCTGAGGCGGTAGCGCAGCTTGGACGTGGGCAGCGTCGCACCCTGGCGGATGATGCCGATGGAGCGGCCCCCGGACAGGGTGAGGAGCATGTCGTAGGGGCCGTGGCGGTAGTGGTCCACCCGCACGGGGTCTTTGTGCGGGTCGGCGTCGGCGATCATGGCGGCGGCGCGGTAGAGCACGGCCACGGCGTCCAGGCGCTCGGCCAGCAGCCGGAACCACTGCTTGGACACCGGGTACTCGGTGAGGAAGTATTCCGTACCGTGCTCGATCCCCCCTCCGGCGATGATGCCCCGCTCCGTGGGGAAGTAGCGGCGCTTGGGGTGCGGCCCCAGGACGCTCAGGTGGTGCGACACGGAGTCCGCGAGGGCCTCGCTCGGCCAGCTTCTTCAATCGGTCTCGCATGGTGGAGGCGGGGACGCGGCCGAAGCGGGACAGATCGTCCATGGTGGCCAGGGGCGCGGCGCACAGCAGCCGCAGGCTGTCCTCAAGACCCAGGGACAGACGGATGACACCGGGTGCGGACCCATTCCCTCGCCTGTTGTCGGCCAGCCGCCGCCGGGTTGCCTCCCAAAGACACGCTTCGGCAATTAGCGTCTCTCTGGCCGCTTCCACTTCCTCGACGCTGCGGCCCACGCTGTCCATGACCGCGCGTGGAATGGCGCGTCCCGTGTGGCCCCGTTTCAGGAACCGCCAGAGGGTGTGGCGAGACACGCCGAAGTCCTCGGCCGCTTTGGGCCTCCCGTGCCACACCGCGTAAGTGCGCACGTACTTCCGGACCGCCCCTTCAAGGTCCGGTCCGGCTTGTGTCGCGCCATTTGGCGGTTGAGTTCGTGGCTTCCCAGTTGTCAATCGACTGCTTCCTTCGGCAACGTCCCAACATCTCATTGTGGAGAGGAAACTGCTCACATGTAATGCCTTGCAGGACGTTGTATTGAAGGTGGTTTTGTGGTAGGGCAGCCCGGCCTTGGAACCGAGGTGAACGATGTTCTCCAGTGAGGCTATTGACAGAGGCCGATGCAGAGGTGTACGCTAGTAAGCGCACATAGAACACACGATGTATCTTGGAGGAGTGCGCAGTGCCTTTGGGCGACTTGATCAATAGGGGCCGAATAGCCAAGAGGCTCAGTCTACGAGCTCTGGCTAGACAGGTTGGCATTGCGCCTTCCTACTTGGCTGACATAGAGAACGACCGTCGGACTCCTTCAGAGTCGGTGCTTCGCAACATTTCGGAGGTCCTTGGTCTGGACTTCGATGGATTGATGCAACAGGCAGGACGATTAGGGGAAGGAGCTGAGCATTACCTTCGCCAAGAAAGGCTCGCAGGTCAGCTTTTTCGCAGAGTGGCCGAAACGAACCTCGACCGAGAAGGCCTAAAGGAACTCCTGGACAGGCTTGAGCAGTTGGAGAACCAGGAGGACAAGGAATGAAGGAATACCGAGGCCCAGACGGAGAACGACGGCTGTGGTTCAGAGACAATGAGATTGAGGACATCATGGCGGACGAGCTTCGGCGATGCGGGATGTTTCCGACTCCCTCCACTCCCGTAGTGGACTTGGAAGCATTCCTGGAAGTCCATCTTGGCGTCAAGCTGGACCTGTACGCCGAGCTAGAGTCCGATTTACTGGGGGTCAGTAGGTTCGCCACTGGATGGCAGCCAATGGTTGATATCAATCGGGACCTCACGACACAAGCAAACGAAGTCATCCGATCAAGGGGTCTCTTGGGGAGATGGAGGGCAACGCTAGCGCATGAGGCTGCCCACGTGGTCCTGCACCGGCACCTTGTTGAGCGGCCGCGTGAGCAGGGAACACTGTTCTCGTTCGGGGCTGAGTCAGAGACGGTAGCAACGCGGTGTTTGGAACGGAATATCTGGTTCACCCGCGGCACGGGCGATTGGAAGGAAGTGCAAGCGAATCAGGGCATGGCAAGTTTGCTGATGCCAAGCAGACCCTTCACTGACTTAGCACGGCACATCGTAGGGGTCGGGGCGACAGACGACCTTCTCGCCTATATTCCTGAGACCGACGCCCCGGCGTTCTCAGACCTAATCCGAGAACTGTCTACGCGATGCCAAGTTTCCCAAGAAGCTATCCGCATTCGGCTGAACACTTTGGGCTTGGCACGGCTTTCGAGTGAACCGATGTTGGGCTTAGAACCTAAATAAGAAAGGAGGGTAGTGCCGGAGGCAAAAGCCGTTAGCAGCAATGGGGTTCAATGATGAGCTCCATAACCACTCACCAGACTATCAAGGAGGAACAGCCATGACTACATCACCTAAGGCATACGATTTCAAGGTAAACGGGGAAGAATTCACGACTGAGAACCCTGCGCCCAGTGCGCTGGAGATATTGGAGATAGCCAAGAACGGGAAGGCCATACCTGGGTCCCCAAAGGACTATGCTCTTCAAGGGCAGAAGGGGGAATACAGAGAAAACGATAAGGTTGATCTTGTCGAAGACAACGTGTTCATCACGGTCCCAGTGGGGGCCACTCCTGTTGCATAGCCGAAGGTAGATCGCTATGTCAGGCCATGTGGACAAAGTGCAACTGGAACTGGAGGAGTTAGGCTATAAGACCTCCCTTAGAGATTCTCAGCAGGGGACGGTTGTCGAGATTGACTATCAGGTAGATGTGGGCACCCATAAAGGAAAGACTTTCAGGCTCGGCATTAGCTTCCAAGAAACGGGGTATCCAGAATACCCTCCACATTGGATTCACGTCAGCCCTCCAGTAGACGACGGTCTCGGCGGGGTAGTGCAACCATATACAACTACCGACGGTCAAGAATGGGTTGCCATGAGTCGGCCCCCGAGTGACATCTGGGACAAGCTCCCTGCCAAGAACATGAAGAACTATCTCTTGGAGCATGTGCGTAGGTTCTGGAGTCGTCTATGAGCTTCGAAGTCGCCATGACCACGGAAGTAAGCATCCAAGCACGAGAGCACCTGCTTCAACACTTTGACGACGGCGAGAACCAAGAAGACTTGTGCTTCGCATTATGGCGACCATCAACGGGAAACTGTAGACGCACGGGGCTTATCTACCGAGTTGTCCTGCCTCAGAACGGAGAGCGCGACCTGCATGGGAACGCGAGTTTCCAGCCGCGATACTTGGTTCGAGCCATCGAGTTGGCACACCGGGAGCATGCTGGCTTGGCATTCATGCACAGTCATCCCGGCCACGGATGGCAGGGCATGAGCAATGCCGACATTGTGGCTGAACGAGATGTCCTCGGTTATCCGGCAAAAGCTACTGGGCTTCCCTTACTTGGATTGACCGTCGGCGCTGACGGCTACTGGAGTGGTAGATTCTGGGAGAAAGTCAGGGGAGAAATGGTGAGGCGGGCGTGTGAAAAGGTCCGAGTTGTAGGAGCCGATTCTTACCTAGCGTACTTCGATGACAAGATTGTCCCACCACCCGAGCGGAGAGAGGCACTGAAGCGGACCATCGACACTTGGGGCAAAGAGGCTCAAAATAACATCGCGCGCCTGAAAGTCGGCATCGTTGGGTTGGGCAGTGTGGGGTGCATCGTAGCCGAAACCATGGCGAGAGTCGGAATTGCCCACCTTACCCTAATTGACCCTGACACGGTAGAGCCACACAATCTCGACCGATTGCTCTATGCTTCGGAAAGGGACATCGGTAAACGCAAAGTAGACTTGGCGACCCGCACGATAATGTCTCACACCACTGCCGGGAGCATCGAGGTTACTGCCCTGCCGATGTCCATTCATGAGGAATCCGCTTACAAGGCAGCCATAGACTGTGACATCTTGTTCAGCTGCGTAGACCGCCCAATCGGACGTGATGTACTCAACCACATCGCTTACGCTCATTTGATTCCGGTCGTTGATGGTGGGATTGCAATCGAAACCATGAACGACCAGCTTCACTCAGCGCATTGGCGATCTCACCTGATTGGCCCTCACCGTCAATGTATGCGCTGCCTTGGTCAATACAACACCAGCATGGTCACGATGGAGTTGGATGGCTCGCTCACCGATCCGTCATACATCGCCTCGTTACCCCCAGAGGCACGAACCACCAATCAAAATGTCTTCCCGTTCAGCCTTAGTGTAGCTGCAATGGAAGTGAACTTGATGTTCCGGTATCTGCTGGCCCGCGATTGGTGGCCCCGCGTAAGGCAGCAGGACTATCGCTTCGTGACACAAGATATTGGATTCCCAGCGAATGGGTGTCGCTCAGGTTGCGAATTTCCTCAGCGAGTCGCTAAGGGAGACTCAGTAGCCCCATTCTATCTGAAGGAACGTCAGAAGCCTGCAAGGTCATGGGGCCTGCCTGCGCTACGCTCAAGGCTTAGCTACTTGTTTCGTCTTCTACAGCGCCGACGCTGACCTGGATTCGAGTATTCCAGTACACCAGCGGCCAGTGGTAGAATAACCTACGGGAGCATACCATGCCGCCACGTTCACGACGCTACCAAACCAAGAATCCCATTGAGTCCTACGACCACCGGGACAAAGATAGGCTGAACAACCCACCTGTCGGCCTCGTCACGCCGGCGACCGACAGGGACGCGGGCAGGAATAGCTACGCCTATGACCCCCACCTAGACCCGCAATTCCAGTGGGCCGGGAAGGCGGAGCACACCTCCTTTGAGGTGCCTACGGTCTCCCTCCACGTCCACGAGCGCATCGACCCCCGCACCATCATAGAGGCCACTCGCAAGCGCAACGGCAATGGTTCACCCGTTCAGGGCAGCCTGTTCGAGCTTCCGGAGGAGAACCTGCCAGTCCGCAACGCCATCGAGTTCTACCAGCATCGCCACAACTGGACGAACCGCATGGTGGCCGGCGACAGCCTGCTGGTGATGAACAGCCTGTTGGAGAAGGAGGGAATGGCGGGTAAGGTGCAGATGGTCTACATAGACCCGCCATATGGCATCCGCTACGGCTCCAACTTCCAACCCTTTGTGAATCGGCGGGACGTACGCGACGGCAACGACGACGACCTTACCCAGGAGCCGGAGACCGTCAAGGCCTTCCGTGATACCTGGGAACTGGGCATCCACTCCTATCTGTCCTACTTGCGGGACCGTCTGTTGCTGGCACGGGAACTACTGACCGAGAGTGGTAGCGTGTTTGTCCAAATAGGAGATGAGAATGTTCACCGTGTAGGCGTGTTGTTGGATGAGATTTTTGGAGCGGACAACAGGGTGACAACAATATCATTTGCTACGACAAGCGGCAGTTCCGCAACGCGTTTGCCCCAAGTGGCAGACTATCTGTTGTGGTACGCGAAAGACCGGGATCGAGTGAAATACCATCAGTTGTATGAACCGCTCACTCGGGCCGAAGTGATTGAATTCTTTAGTTCCTACGTAGGAATTGAATTGTCAGGCGGCGAGAGTCGAAAGCCGACCGCGGAAGAACGCTTCGATCCTGACACATATCTACCGGAAGGCGCACGGATATATCGGCGTACCGGGTTGGATTCCCAAGGGGCTTCTACTACAGGGCGTTCGGAACCTTATGAGTGGAACGGAAGGACGTTTCACTGCGCTGCCAATCGACAGTGGTCTATCTCCAAACAAGGGATGGATAGGTTGGCGGAGTTGGGCCGTCTAGAGGGTCTCGAAGGACAGGACTCACTGAGCTGGAAGAAGTATGAAGATGAAGTGCCGGGTCGGCGAATTAACAATGTGTGGCCAGCGCAGATGTATCCGAGTAGCAAACGTTACGTCGTCGAGACTTCTGTTAAGGCAATACAGCGCTGCATGCTGATGACTACAGACCCTGGCGACTTAGTCTTCGACCCCACTTGCGGCTCTGGAACGACCGCCTACGCCGCCGAGCAGTGGGGACGACGCTGGATCACCTGCGACACTTCCCGTGTGAGCATTACCTTGGCCAAGCAACGACTGATGGCAGCCCTCTATGACTATTATGAGCTTGCCCATCCTGATGAGGGCGTGGGCAGCGGGCTAAAGTACAGACGCATTCCCTACGTATCACCAAGCGTTCTGGCGGGAGACACCGGAGAGCAATGGATAGAAATCTACGACCAGCCCTTGGTGGACACGGGTAAGAAGCGAGTGACTGGCCCCTTCAGCGTCGAGTCGGTGCCCGCTCCGGCGGTCAAGCCCATTGATGATGTTGAGGATGCTGAGCCACTGCCCGCCGACGATACGGTGTCCCGCTCCGGCGAAACTCTGCGTCAGTCCGATTGGCGGGACGAGTTGCTGAAGACGGGCATACGGGGCAAGGCTGGGCAATTCATCCGCTTCGCCCGCTTGGAGCCTTTGCCAGATTACCGCTATCTCCACGCCGATGGCGAGTCGCTGCCCAACGCCGACGGCACTCAGAGCATTCGAGAAGGACCGTCTCGATCTTCACAGCGCATCGTGGTGTCGTTCGGCCCCGACCACGCACCCTTGGAGCAGCGCCAGGTGAATCTGGCACTGCAGGAGGCCGAGACGCTGCGGCCGCAGCCCAATGTTATCGTCTTTTCGGCCTTCCAGTTCGACCCCGAAGCCGCTAAGGACATCGACGAGACCAACTGGCCGGGAATCACTCTGCTGAAGGCGCAGATGAACGCCGATCTGCTGACGGAAGACCTGAAGCGCAAGCGGGCCAGCAACGAGAGCTTCTGGCTAATAGGGCAGCCGGACGTGGTAATAGAGACGCTCAGAGAAGGCAAAGACGCAGGGAGAGTTCGAGTGTCCGTCCAGGGATTCGACTACTACAACACCAAGAGCGGCGACGTGGAGTCCGGCGGTCAGGACAAGATAGCCATGTGGATGCTGGACACAGACTACGACGGCCGTAGCCTATATCCTCGACAGGTGTTTTTCCCCATGTCCGGCAAGAACGACGGCTGGGCGCGCTTGGCGAGGAACCTCAAAGCAGAGATAGACGAAGAGCTTATCGAAGCGTACCGGGGTGGCACTTCATTGCCCTTCGAGCCAGGAGAGAACCGGCGCATAGCGGTCAAGATCATCGACGACCGGGGCATCGAGAGCTTGAAGGTGATTGGGCTGGACGCCGAACCTCCGGCAACGAAATCCAGTAGGACTCTCGATGAGATTCTTGCAGCGCGCTTCAATGACATTCCTCAAGAGGAATGGGATCGGCTGCCGGACGACTTGATTGACAACCTGGACCACTACACCGCTGGCGCGGATCGTCGATGACTGAAGTCTTCGTGGACACCGCATATCTCGTAGCCTTAGCCAGGCGTCAAGACCAGTGGCACAACACGGCGGTCGCCGCTCGGAATAGACTTGGTGGAGTACCCTTGGTGACTACAGACGAGGTGCTCACTGAATTCCTGACTGCAATGTCGAAGGCCGGTCCCGGGCTACGACAGGATGCCGCAGGGACAATCAGGGAAGTCTTAGAGGCTGGCGCAATGAGGGTTGTTGCTCAGACGCACCAGTCCTTTCTCGACGGCCTCGATAGGTATGGGAGACGACTGGATAAGGGCTACAGCCTTCAGGACTGCATCTCCATGAACGTCATGGAGGCCGAGGGAATCACAGAGATTCTCACCAGCGACCACAACTTCGAGCAGGAAGGCTTCACCATCCTGATGAAGCAGGACGGGTAGGGGCCGAGATGGAACAGTCAACGATAGACCGGCTCATCATCAACAAGCCGTATGAGGAGCCTAAAGAGCACTGGAGCTACAACCGGGAGACAAGGAAGTTCTCTCGGAAACCTGCCCGTAGGCCTGCGGGCTACCTGATAGCGTCCGGGGACTCCAAGACCTTCGACGATCCGGGTGTCTTCGTAGAAATCCCCCTGGTAAACCAGATGCGGCCGCGGGTAAAAGCTTGGCGCGATGCCGGGTATCCCGGCGTCACCGCCATCACCAAGCGCCTGCTGGAGCACTGGACAGACCCAGAAGAGTTCGAGAGTCGTCGCTTCTTCTTCTGTCAGACCGAGGCTGCCGAGACGATCATCTGGCTTAGCGAAGCTCCAGACAGCGAGAAGGTGGGCGTCGACATCCCCGATGACGGTGGAGAGTTCTCACGCCTGTGCGCCAAGATGGCTACTGGGACGGGCAAGACCGTCGTAATGGCAATGCTCATTGCCTGGCACGTCCTGAACAAGGTCTCCTATCCCCAGGACACCCGGTTCGTCAAGAACGTGCTTGTGGTTGCCCCTGGCCTCACCATCAAGAGCCGCCTGGCCGTCCTCGAGCCGTCTCACGAGGAGAACTACTACGAGGCTTTCCGCATAGTGCCTTCATCCCTATTGGACCGGCTGCGACAGGGGAAAGTTATTGTCCGCAACTGGCACGCCCTCAACTGGGAGACCGAAGAACAGATTGGCAGGAAGCGGAGCGTGGACAAGCGCGGGGCCAAGAGTGACGAAGCCTACGTCCGCGATGTGCTGGGCGACATGGCCGGAGCACGAAACCTGCTGGTCATCAATGACGAGGCGCATCACGCCTGGAGAGTGCCTGCCGAGTCTAAGGTGAAGGGCGTCGCCAAGGCGGATATCGAGGAGGCGACCAAATGGGTCGGTGGCTTGGATAGGATTCACCGGGCGCGGGGTATCCTTACTTGCTATGACTTCTCGGCCACACCCTTCGCTCCTTCGGGCAAGAGAAGCTCGGAGGAAGCGCTGTTCGACTGGATAGTAAGTGACTTTGGACTGAACGACGCCATCGAGTCCGGTCTGGTCAAAACGCCGAGGGTGGTGGTCCGTGATGACACCCCAGTCGATGCCAAGACCTACAAGTCTCGCCTTTACCACATTTACAATGACTCAAATGTAAAGGACGATCTGAACCGCCGCGCTCAACCCCACGAACCGTTGCCTGACCTGGTAACCAATGGATACAATTTGCTTGGCTACGACTGGAGAGAGGCTGCCAAAGCATGGCAAGAGGCCAATCTCAAGACGCCGCCAGTGATGATCACTGTCGCCAACCGCACTGAGACTGCGGCCCGGATCAAGCACGCATTTGATCGCAAGAGAATCCTCATAGACGAGCTCTGTGAACCGGACCAAACCTTGCACATCGACTCCGGCGTTCTGAAGCGGGCGGAAGAGTCCGAGGAACCGATAGCCGAGGTCGTACTAGACAACGAAGATGACTCCGACAATGGCGCTGTCGGTCCCAAGTTAACTAGAGACCAGATGGCGGAGTATCTGCGAAGGATGGTAGACACAGTAGGACGACCGGGGCAGCCCGGCGAGCAGGTACAGAACGTCATCTCAGTGGGAATGCTCTCTGAAGGCTGGGACGCCAAGACCGTGACGCACATCATGGGTTTGAGAGCGTTCACCAGCCAATTGTTGTGTGAGCAGGTGGTAGGGCGGGGACTCCGGCGCACGTCTTACGACGTGAATCCCGAGACGGAGATGTTCGACCCTGAGTACGTCAACATTTTTGGCGTGCCGTTCACCTTTCTCCCTCACGAAGGAGGCGAAAGCGGGCCTCCGAAGCCTCCTTCGGCCAAGACAGCCATCGAGCCAGTGCCGGAAAAGGCCCAATTCGAGATCAAGTGGCCCAACATCATCCGCATTGAGCATGTCTATCGGCCTCGCCTCTCTCTCGATTGGGAGCGTGTGGAGCGTCTGGAGTTGAATGCCAGTGAGACGGCGCAGGTGGCCGACCTTGCCCCCATATTGGACGGCAAGCCCGACGTGTCCAACCTGAGCAGCATCAACCTGGAAGTGCTGGCCAAGGAGTACCGAACCCAGAAGATCATCTTCGAGGCGGCGCGGGACGTCTTCGACCAGATGAAGCCGTCTTGGTTGGGGAGCCGTGAATCGCTCATCGCCCAGTTGGTGAAGCTGGTGGAGCAATTCCTCCTTTCGGACAGCCTGGGCATTAGTCCTCCGCTGTTCTATCAGGACGACATGCGCCGTCGCCTTATGATCACCCTAAACATGACGAAGGTCGTGCAGCACGTTTGGGATGCCGTGCGCGTTGAGAACACGGATAGGCTTGAGCCTGTGTTCGACCGCGACCATCCCATACGTTCCACCGCTAATATGCCGACATGGTACACGGGCAAGCCGTGCAATTTCACGGACCGCAGCCATGTCAACATGTGCGTCTACGACAGCACCTGGGAGGCCTCGGAAGCCTTCGAGTTGGACCACAACCCTCTCGTAGATGCCTGGGTCAAGAACGACCACCTGGGCTTCGAGGTGCTCTACGTCTATCGGGGCGTGGTGCGGAAGTACCGCCCTGACTTCATCATTCGTCTGAAATCAGGAAACATGGTGGTCCTGGAAACCAAGGGGCAACCGGACGAGCAGACCTACTCCAAGCGTCGCGCCCTGGAACAGTGGGCCCTGGCCGTCAATCAGCACGGTGGTTTCGGCCACTGGTTCTCCGGTGTGTCATACAGCCCAGGGGGCATTAAGGACATTCTGGCGAAGCACGCGGCAACATAGGTGCCCACCCTTCGGGGATTACAGTAGGAATGTCCCATAGAGGACAAATAGCGTTACCATGTACATTTGCCACATTCGAGTTACCAACCTCAGGAACTTCCGCTACCTTGACGTTGATCTTGGTCCCAAGTTGGTGGTCGTGGGAGAGAACAATGTCGGCAAGTCCAACTTGCTGTTTGCATTGAGACTCATTCTCGACCCCACCCTGCCAGACTCCGCTCGGCATCTTCGACAGGACGACTTCTGGGACGGACTAGCCGACCCGGTCAAGGCACTCGATGTCATTGAGGTCTGCGTTGAGCTGACGGACTTCAAGAAGAATCAGGAACTCTTCTCGATTCTGCAGCAGTACCTTGTGAAGGGTGCTTCTCCGGACACGGCCCGCCTCACATATCAGTTTCGACCGAAGACTCCCGTGCCACAGGACCGCCCCATCGTTATAGATGATTATGAGTTCGTAATCTTCGGGGGAGAGAATGAGGCGAACCAGGTTGGCTACCGGGAGCGGCGATGGTTGGCACTGGAAGTCCTTCCAGCGCTTCGAGACGCTGAGGGCGATCTGTCCTCATGGAGAAGGTCCCCTTTACGACCTCTCGTCGACCGCCTAGCTGTTGCTGACAATACCCTTCAAGTAGTTGCCACAGCATTGGACTCTGCCACCGGGCAGTTACTCTCTGAGCAAGACGTGCAAGTTCTGGAGACAGGCATTCAGCAAAGACTTCAGAAGATGATCGGTGGCGTGGTTGCGATTGACCCTTCTCTAGGCTTCGCGTCTAGCCAGCCAACCCGTCTGCTCAGGGGGCTGAGGCTGTACGGTGACGGGCAGTCCAAACGGCCGGTTGGAGACTTGAGTTTAGGAGTAACCAATGTCTTGTACCTTCTCCTTCTGGCTATCGAATTGGAGGAAAAACAAAAGTCTTCAGAGCGCGCCGTAACCATCTTAGGTATAGAGGAACCGGAAGCCCACCTCCACCCCCATCTTCAAAGACTGCTGTTTCGGGACTTCCTGAGGCGAGAAGCGCCCGTGATTCTTACGACGCATTCGCCCCATGTCGCGAGTGTCGCTCCATTGTCGAGCATCCTCCTGCTGAGAGATGGGGGTGAGGCCAACGGTAGCGACGGTAAGTCAGTTGTGGCTGCGGGACTAAACCCCCAAGAGATCGCGGACTTGGAACGATACTTGGACGCCACACGTGCTGAGCTGTTGTTTGCTAAAGGCATCATCTTTGTTGAAGGCGCAGCGGAGTTGTTCCTCGTCCCAGCCTACGCGGAAGTCCTAGGCTACCCCTTGGACGAGTATGGGATCACTGTTTGCAGTGTTCATGGTACTGACTTCGTTCCCTACGCCAAGTTCGCGGGTAGCCAGGGTCTTTCTATTCCATTTGTCGTCGTCACTGATGGAGACTGGACGGAGAGGCAGGGAGAGATCCTGAGCAGAGGATTGGCTCGGGGAATACGTATAGCGGGTGAGGCAAACCTCGGAGATGTGGAGGCGTTGCAGGAGGCATTCAAACAGCGCGACTGGGACAGCCTCTACGCACAGCTAGAGAAGGCTGGGGTATTCGTAGGCCAGCACACTCTGGAGGTCGATCTGTTGAATTGCGGTCTTGGCCACCGGATGTACGAGTCCTTTGAAGAGCTTGGTGCCTCGGAGAGATGGCTAAAACAGTTCAAGGTCCTCATGAACGCAGACTCTGAAGTCAGTGAAGACGATTCTGAGGCTGTCTTGAGGCGGATTGAGCGTATCGGTAAGGGACGATTTGCCCAAAGACTCGCTGGAAAGGTTACCCAGGAGGATTGTCCGGCTTACCTCAAAGCAGCGATTCAACAGGCTATTGGTAAGCTAGGCCATGACACGGAATGAAAACCAAGGTGACGGCATCGACGGCCTGAATCTTCTTCAAGAAGAGGCGTTGCTAGCTGAGGGCCACTGTGCGGTACTTGCAGGACCAGGCAGTGGCAAAACCAGGGTGCTTGTCAGCAAAGTGGCTCATCTATTGCGCCACCGAGTAGCTGGGCCGAGAGGCGTCGCCTGTATCACCTATAACAATGAGTGCGTGCGAGAACTGCGGAAGCGCTTCGTCGGCACAGGTCTACGGCCCGGGGGACAGCTGTTTCTAGGGACTGTACATAGCTTCTGCATGTCAACCATCATTGGCCCATTCGGTCGGCTGTTTAGGGAGGACATCTCAGCGGGCCTCAACATTGCGTCCTCTCAGGATGTGACAAACGGGATTGCGGAAGCCCTAGCCAGCCTCAAGATTCGAAGCAACGCGTCAGATTGGCGGGAGCCCATCAATCTGCACAGACGGACCCGTCTCGACGGGGGATACCAGGATGAGCAGATTCAGCGCGTTGCTGACGCCTATGAATCTGCCCTCCATCGCCGAGGCCTAATAGACTTCGATGACATGGTTCTGATCGGCCTCGACCTCATAAGAACCCAAACTTTCGTTCGAGAGGCGTTGGAGGCCCGGTTTCCCTACCTCGTGGTGGACGAGTATCAAGACCTCGGCTATCCCCTGCATCGGATAGTTCGAGAAATCATGGCAAACACTAGCATCACGGTGTTTGCCGTTGGTGACGAGGACCAGTCCATTTATGGATTCGCAGGGGCCGACCCCATGTACCTCAGGGAGTTGGCAGACGACTCGGAAGTTCACTCCGTGCGTCTCGACACGAACTACAGATGCGCTCAGCGCACAATTGACGGATCTGAGATTGCCCTTGCGCCTCCTGAACCTCGGGGATACAAGTCGGCGAGGGACGATACGGAGGGCGACCTGCTCTTGATTGAGGACCCTGGCGGGCTGGCGTCGCAGGCGACCACGATTGCCGATGGAATCATCCCAGCGCTGAATGAGCGAGGCATCCCGAATGGCCAAATAGCGATTCTTTACGTTGATTATATGGATGTCCCAGCACTGAGCAGAGCTCTCACCTATGCGGGGATAGAGTTCGCCGGAGAACGCGATAGGCGGTATCCTAGAACCCCCTTCACAAGGTGGCTGGAAGATGTGGCAGCGTGGTGCACTGCCTACCCGGAGACTACTCTAGACCCGGCCTTTGAAGACATCTATCAAGAATGGGTTCAGTTGAGGACGGATGCAAACGTGTCTGTAGGCTGGGCGGATCTAGCGGACCGCAGCCAGTTTCACGCGTTCCTACAATTGCTTTCAAACGCCGACATGCCTCTAGCAGAGTGGCTGGACCGCCTCAACGATGCCATTGGCGTAACTACCTACCTCGCGAACCATCCCCGACATCCACAGGGCCTAGACAACTGGAAAGTCATTCGGAGTCAATGTGAACTTGGAGGATCACTAGAGAAACTCACCCTGAGTAACTTCGCTATCGGTCGAGGGCATCCTCGTGTCGTTACGCTAACTACTCTTCACAGTAGCAAGGGCCGAGAATACGACGCAATAGTTATCCCTGGCCTTGAGGATGGGCGTTTGCCTCGGTACAATGCTCCCGTCCCTGAAGGAGTCGCAGAAGCACGCCGTGTTCTGTACGTTGGAATAACAAGGGCCAGACTGATCGTTTACCTGATGTACTCAGGTTGGTACGAGATACCGAGTGGCAGGCATTTTGAAGATGGTCCCTCTCGATTCGTGTTGGAACTGCTAGAAAACCTAGGGAACCTCTGAACAAGTCTACGTTCTGCGGCATAGTATCATGGGAGTAAACACGACAGCCGAGGAGAGATTTGATGGACCAGCCAACTTTCGCCGACTTGGAATACGAGGGCAAGAAGCGAAAGACTCGCAGGGAGAAGTTTCTTGAACGCATGGACGGTCT
>JAPOPA010000226.1 GCA_026713145.1 Chloroflexota bacterium | reverse complement strand
GTGGCGGACGAGACCGAGTCGCGCACCAACGCCGCGATATCGGGCGTCGGCGCGGCATCAGAGTCGTCCTCGCTGCCACAAGCGATTGTGAGAGCAAGCACGGCACCCATAAGGACCATAAATACGGCCCTGAAACTAAACCGTGTAACCATCAAATCCTCCTTCTTCCTCAAGCTCTTTCCGTACTCTAAAAGGTACGTATACTTCCTGTCAGTAGATTTCGCCTCGGTTTTGGCGCCCAAATACATCGGCTTGCTAGGTACACCGTGTCGGGATCACGTCAGACCTAATTAGACCGATGATCGCTTGAGGCGAGCGACAGTCCGGCAAGTTATACCATAGGCCCAAATTAGGTGTCAAAAGCCTTTTTCGGTCCCGTTAGTCAAGATATACGAGAACGACGCATTAGGAGCAATTATCTCGTCCTTTTTTGTTAAGAGCTGTTTGAATTGTCGACCGTTCCAAGCAAAAGGTACCGAGAAATTCAAGAATCGTTGAAGCCAAGTGCGAGAGGGCTACAAATCGCCCATCTTTAGGACTTGCTGCAACGTGATTCTTCGTACGACGACTATCACACCGACTATGACGATGGCGAAGACCGCAATCATCGCCGAGTATGCGCCGAGGAGCGTTGGCCAGTCGATCTCCAGGACAAAGGGCGGGAGAGGCTGCCGACCCGTCTCGTCGCTGCCGATGAACGGAACTATCGCTGCCCCAAGCCGGCCACCCATCCACGTGCCTAGGGCGAGTC
Source organism: Chloroflexota bacterium (assembly GCA_026713145.1). Lineage (GTDB taxonomy): Bacteria > Chloroflexota > Dehalococcoidia > Lucifugimonadales > VXLM01 > VXLM01. The sequence goes on along the minus strand of JAPOPA010000226.1, from coordinate 10,700 downwards.
CCGAAACAACTACAATGGCCTGTTCCAGCCACATGAGCGCCGCCAGCTGGCCGGTCGACAGGCCGAGCGAGCGGAGCAACGCGAATTGCCCCTCACGGTCGCGGAACGATAGGTACGCGTGAAGCGAAAATCCGACAATACTCAGCCCCAGCATGGTGGCGAAGGCCACGAACAGTAGCGCCCGCCAACCCGCGTCCACGAATGGGTCGACCGATGCGTTCTTGAGTCCGGAGACTTGATCGAAGACCTCTTCGGCAGGGAACGGGCCCTTCAGAAGGCTCTCGGCAAGGGCTACTTGGTCTACTGCCCCTTCGTCTACAGATAACCACACTTCGTTCGCGATGATCTCGCTAGACGCCGGGTCGAGGTTCGCGAAGTTGAGCATCGCGTCGAGATCGGCGACGATCCACTGTTTTCGTACCGTGTCCAGCGAAGGGAAGTAGTTGATGCTTCCAGCTAATCGCACGGTTATGTGTCCACCACCTAGCGTGACGTTGAACTCATCGCCGAGAGAGTGCCCGGTCTCGTCCATGAAAGTTGGGCTGGCAAGTAAAGGCAGCGCCGAAAGCCCCGTGCCGTGATGAAGACCGCGACCCCATAGGGGCCTTCCGCCCGACCAGGAAAATAGGATTGAGCCAGGACTGTCGCCGGGAGTTCGGCCAGAGTGCAACAGCTGGTCCGCGACTGCCTCGGGTGCCGTTCGAAGGACGGTCCAGTCGAGCGCACTGTCGAAACCCTCAACCTCGATACTCTGGCCGTTCTCGGTCGACACACGAATTGAGTCTATGAGCAGCCAGCCGGCGGTGAGTAGGTTCCCTGTATCTCGTTCGCTGATAGCCAGAGATACGAGGTCGAGGGGTTGCGTTGGCAACAATCGCGCGCTGACGCCTTCCATCCGGCCTTCAATTCGAGAGAACGGGTCGGCGGTGAGAACTTGCCACTCAGCGTCGTCGGCGAAATCAAGCTCGCCCATTGAGTAGGTGAAATACCGCCCGTTGGCGTCGCGGACCCGCGCGAGCAACACTGTTGTGCGATGCGACCGGCTGATCTTGACTACGGCCTCAATGGTTTTGGTGTCACCGGGCAGCCGGATGCCAGCCGGACGACTGGGATGTCGGATGTCTTGTAGAAGTTCGTCGAGAGGTTCGTCTGCGAAGTCGTCACGGAACCACCCAAGGCTCTCGACCTTGCTGGTGTCCACTGCAAGCACATCGAAGGGCCGTACGGCCGTCGTCGCGACGTCGAACCCACGACCTCGGTATGCGCCAAGCACTTCATTGATGCCAGGCTCTTGCTCGTAGCTGCCAACAAATGGACGTGTCGTCCCGGCAAGCTCCCTGGTGATCCCCTCGACTCGCAATTCGGCCCCGGTCTCATACAAGACCCGCTCTTGTGAATTTCGTTGGAGCGTGCCGCCGATGCCCGAGACAAAGATTCCAAGACCCGCCGTCAATATAAGTAATAGCGAAAGCCGGGCATAGTGCGTTGGATTCCTGGCCATCTGCCAAAGGCCGAGCACCATACCGGCAGGAAGCCTGGACGAGAAGATGCGGCTGCCAATGCCCAAAAGGACCGGAAGCAGCCGGAGTAGCACCATCGCGAGTCCGCCAAGCACGACAGCCGGCGTAGCGAGCAGCACCTGATCGACAACCACGCCACCGAATATCTCGGTTGCGACGACCGAGCCTTGCTCCGTAAGTTGTCGAAACAGAAGGACACCCACGATCAGGAGCAGCACATCGAGGTAGTACCGCTGGAAGGTCGGTTGCCGGGAAGGACGTGCCCGGAATTGGCGCTCGACAGTCACGTCCACTCGCGACGAGCGAATTGCGGGAATCATGAGCGCAACAAAACTCATTGCTCCGCCGATGGCGCTGAGTGTGAACGCGTTTCGCGCGAGATTCACCGTCAGAAACTCGTTTTCGGTCAGATGTGAGAGTGGTGGGATGAGTCCCAGCAAGCTGACGGCAAACGCGGCCAACAGTGGGCCGAGCAATGCGCCCAACACAGCGATCGTAAGGCCTTCCAGGGCAAACACACCGAGTATCTGGGATCGCGTCGCGCCACGGCTTTTGAGAACGGAGACCTCCTTGCTCCGCTGGGCCGCAAGCATGGCGGAGAGAACGGCAACGTAATAAAGAATGACGACAACCATCAGTACCATGGCGATGACCATCGGCAGCCGTGCAAAGAACTCCCTGCGTATATTCTCTTCCAAGGCAAGGTCGAGTGAAGTGAACTGCAGGTACCCTGGCAACTGCGAACCAAGTCGGTTCTTCAGCAACCGGATGCTCACCATCGCATCGGCGGCGTTGGAAGTACCGATCTTGTTCAGGTCGGTGCGGAGCAGCCAACCGTATGTGCTCTCCATCGACCGAAATGAACCCCCCAGCACGTCGAAGTAGGTGTCTTCTGAGACGAAGAACGGCACCACGTCGATGACGTTCGACGACGCGGACAAGATACGCTCATCCATCGCCCAATAGTCGTTGCCGGGGTCGGTTCTCGCGAAGAGCCCGGACACTCGGACGACTGCGTGAGGAGTCACGTCGTCCCACCAGGGCAGGGCAATTAGCTCGTCACCAACGGCAATTCCGCGCGAGGTTGCTATGTCAGCAGGAACAATGGCCTCAAACGCTATAGGCTCACCCGGTGGCGAGGGTGCTAAACGTCCTGACAGCCGTCCGCCAGGCAGTATCGTGATGTGGCCCTCAATTCCCGCGTAAAAGGCGAAATAGGAGCGGTCGCGTCCTCGCTCGAGTGTGGGCACATCGAGATTCGTGCCCGGCTTCGCTGAGAGGAAGACGGCGGACCGTGCAGCCCGTTCTCGGCTGCGCAGAAACCAGGCGGTGTACGTATTGGTCTCTTCGTTCACCGCGCGGGCCAGGTCGCCGTACTCCTGGTAATTTGTGGGGCCGCGTACCGCGCTAAGTGCCACGTTCGATTCAGTGGGCGAGAGCCCCCGCAGGTCGACCTTCAGGGCGAGCGACCGGAGGGCATCAAAATACACCGCTGTCGCTGCCATCATGGCGGTCGCCAGCAGGACTCCAGCGAACACTGAGGACAACAGCCGCCACTGTGCAAGGCTGCGCTTAACGACAAGCTGCCAGGCCGATGCGACGGCGATGAGATTCTTGCTTATGGTGGCTAGCAAAGGAAATGCTCGTTGTTGAACTGTCCATTTCGCGGGTTAGAAGCGACAAACATGAAACGCATTGTCATTAACCAACACCTGTTATGAATCCGGTCGCGCCTTTGTCCTTGAGTCATGCGACCTGCGTCTTGGCTCTCACTCATTCTTCATCACTTCGTGTAGCTCTAGTCTCCCGAAGCCACGGTTCAAATTCAGCAAAGCGACTATCACGACGGCTATCATCAGTGCGTATACGGGCACAATGTACGCCCAATCGGTTAAGAGCAGGAAGGGCGGTAAGATCTCCTCTCCCTCTTCGCTCACCTCCAAGGACGTGACCATGAGCCGGCTCATTTGGAACCCCGCCCAGCTTCCCAAGCCGATGCCCACGAGGGCGATAAAGATATGCTCGATGGTTAAGAGGCTCGCTAACTGAGCGCGACTCAGACCCATCGCCCGCAAGGCGCTCATCTCGACCCTCGCGCGACCGGCAAACGAGATCAAATAAACGACATATCCTAAGGCCAGGACAAGAACGATGACGCCGGCAGATATTGGGATCATCACCCGCCAGCCGGCTGTGACGAGCGGGTCGACATCCGAGCGGTCGACCTCTTGCATGACCGAGTTAATGAGCACCGGTGTATCCACGAGCGCTGACAATGCCGCTAGAGCAGTTTGCTGCTGTCCGGTTACGGTCCGGACGAATAACTCGGTGGGCATGTGTCGAGCTCCGGGGTCGATCATATCGAGGTAGGTCGTCAGCGCCCAGAGGTCGGCTACCATGAACCCCGGCCTACTCGGCGAGAGGGTAGGGAAGTAGTCCACGACGTCCCCGACCACCACGGGCACTGCGCGACTCTGAATCGTTGTCACAAAGGAATCGCCTGGTTCGACGCCGTTCGCCTCGGCAAAGGAGGAACTCACGAGTACGGGTACGTGACCACCCTCGGGAAGCAAGTGGAGACCGCGTTTCCCGAGGTACGTCTCCTGACCGAAACGATATACGGCAGATACGCCGCCTTGGAATGAACCGTCGTCGATGTAGGTGATCGAATCCGTCCCGGAATCGGCGACCCGGAACGGAGACCAAGTCATGTCTCCATCGAAGGGCTCGATTATCTCGATGCCGTCGGGGCCGGCGGCGTGTAAGTCGTTCAGGAGGATCGAACCGGTGATACCGGCGGAACCGAACACACCTTGCTCGAAGGTCAACATGCCGAGGAAGTGGAGGGGACGAGGGATGTCTTCCGGTATGAGCGTGGACAGCAATTGCCATTTCGTTGGGTCGAAGGGGCTCCCTACAGGTAGCGCCGTCACAACTTGTCGCTGGTCCATCACGAGAAACAAGACGAGCAAGGACTGATAGCTGCCCTCCGGCTTCGCCCAAACACCGATACCTTCGGCATCGTCGGGGATTGGAATTGCCTCGAACGGCGTCGTCGGGAGGAGGCTGTCCATCAACGAGTTGAGAGAGTGGTCGGCGAAGTCGTTCCGAAACCACCCGACCTCCGAAAACCGCTCTGGCTCGACCGCGAGAATCTCGAATATTTCTCTCTCCGAATCCGGCCCGATCTGTCCCAGGCTACGGAAGCCGAACGAGGCATTCTCAACTCCAAGCGTCTCTTCGAACGGTCGGCTCCAGTCCTGGGGATGGGCGAACTGGTCGAACTCGATGCCGCTGATGTGGATGTCCGCACCGACGCTATATCTCGCTCGGTCGTGCTGACTCTCGCCTAATGTAGAGCCTACCGTCGTGGCAAGGACTCCCAACCCTGTGAGGAGAACAAGGAGCAAGATCATCCAACTATACTGGAGAGGGTTCCGAGACATATGCATCATAGGCAGTTCCAGTACCACGGGCGTAATGGCGGACAACCATCGAAGAACGTAGAACCCGAGTTGGAGTGGAACGATGGCCACGAGGAGGAGTATCGGGACGAACAGAATTAGGTCCTCTTGGTCTGGCGGATGCTGCCAGATGAACAGAGCGACCAAAGCCACTTGGGCGCTTATTCCGATTAGGCGCTCGATGACTCGAGTGACCCTCGTCGTAGCCCAGTACGCTATGCCGAATGTGGCCAAGATCGCGACCTGGAGCGGCCAATCGGTCGTCTCATCCGTCTGCGAATCACGCCATATGACGAGCACCGGAAGCGAGGCAACGGTCATTGTCGTGAGCCAGTGGACGAGCATCGAGGATTCGCCGCTGACGTATCTGATGAACAACGGAAATGCTCGCATGAAGATCAGCGCCACCGCGATCAAGAAGACGGCAGGTGCGAGTAGCATAGTCTCGTTGACCTGGATCTCCTCGAACAAGCCGCCGGTCACGAAGTGGCCGCGGGCGTTAAGTTCCCAGAAAAGTAGACCGCCGAGGGCTATGAGTCCCACATCGAGGAAGTAGCGTTGGAAGAATGGGGCAGAAGTCGGACGGGACGCACGAAGCTTCTGGGCGATTACGCTTGATCTACTGGAGATTACGCTGGGCACGACGAAGATACCGAGGCAGAGTATCCCCACTCCCAACGCGACGACGAAAGGCACGTAGTTTAGTCGTACGGGTAGGGTGCCTCCGCCCGTGAACTCGTCGAAGTAAGGTAACGTGCCCGAGAGTGCTACGGCCACATAAGCGAGGAACGGGGCGAACAACACGGGAAGCAAGGTAAGCGCCAAGCCCTCCAACGCATACACACGTAGCAAGTGCACCCGGCCCGCGCCACAGGTGCGCAGGGCCGCCCTGTCATCCTCTCTCGCCTCAAGCAGGTACCCAACCATCATGAACAGGTAATACAAAACGACGGCGAGCATGACGGCGATGAGCAGCAAAATAGGTATCATCGAGAAGAAGCGTCGGCGCTCGTGAACGTCCAGAACGTCTGAAATGCCGGTCACCATCGAGGCGCCGGATATCGTTTCCACGAGGTCGCGCTCGTAATTATTCAAACGAGCCCTCGCATCGGCGACCGTCCACTCTTGGAGGTCCGGCTTGTGGACGTGCATGAAGTAGTTAATGCTGGAGAACGTTGCCGGGAACGTCTGACCGATGGCATCGACCACCGCCGACGGATGAATGAACACCTCGACCAGGGTGTCGATGTCATCCTCGTCCAGCAGGCCCGCTTCAATTGCCTCTGAGTCTATAAGCTGTTCGAAGTCTAGGAGGCTCGGTCCGGCGCCGGTCGCTGGACCAAAGATATTCACACCTCTCGGCCAGTAGTCGTCAGTCAGGTCTTTGGGCTGGACGATCCCCACGACTCGAACCTGGAGTCGGTCGGTACTTCCGATGGCCTGCGCGAACGTGACCACGTCATTCGTCTCCAGACCGAAGAAGGTCGCCAGCGTCTCGTCCATGACCCCTTCGACAATCGGGCCATAAGGGCCTTGCTCAATGACACCTGTAACCCATCGGCCTTCAATGAATTCGAGCTGCGGTTCAACGTCCGACAAGGTCTGAAAGAAACCACGAGGGGTGAAGTCGCTTGGCCTGCCGGTCTCAGGGAGCGGTAGGTCTGGTAGGCCGACGAGCATCTCTTCGGTCTTGAAGAAGCGGACGATGTCCCCTTCGATCTCCGCGATGTTACGGCTGATGGCAGCGTCAAGGCTACGATCGGTCTCGTTGATGGCGTCGCGCCGGACGGCGATGAAGGGAGCGAGCGTCCAAACACGGAGGCTATGCCGGTCGGAACGCTCGATTGATACGCTTAGGCTGATCTCGTTGAGAGATTGGACGTATATGGGCGCGCCGACTGCCAGGATGCTGGCAATCGTGATGCCCACGAAGATGGCGAGAAGGAGTCTGCGGTCTTGGGATAACCTTCGGGAAATGAGCTGGATCATCGGTACAGTCTATCGCAAGACAGTGACGGTCTCCGCCATCCCCTGTGACTCGAAGCTGCGGCTGAACATATACAATGTCGGCTCGCCATCAGGGACGGTGAACACGACCTCCTTGACGTCGCCGGCGAGAAGCTTGATATCCGCGAGGAGCTCACCCTTCGTTCGGCTCATGCGTTCCTTGCTTACAGCAAGGGCGAACGTATGTCACCAGCAATCGGAGGAGTCAAAATGGATGTTACGGACGACGAACTTGACCGTCTCCCCCGCCGGGACCTCCAAAGGCTCCAGGGGCTCAAAGTAGTACCGGTACTCCTCGTCGCGCCTGATGTCTATGGTGATCGTCTTGGCGATGTCGGCTTCGCTCACTCCCGCCGATCGGTGCTGCAACGCATCCAGCATCCGCGCCTGACCGCCGACGTGCAGCCGCCTGGGCAAGATCGACGTTGCAGTCTCGTTGGAACTGTCGGTCTCAATACTCGCGGCGATTGGTTCAGCAACGGTTTCCTTGGGAGATTGAGGTCGAGTGCTCACTTCCGCTGACGGTTCATTTGTTGTCGTTGCTTCTTCTTCGACTGAAACGGATGCTGTGGTATCTACCTCGCTGGCCCCAGACGTACCCAGCTTGGTCGGTTGCTCGGATTCCGGGGCGACGATCCTTGCGGATGCCTTGGTGGCTGGCAATCCCATCGGTCTTACGATGTCCGGCTTAATTCTGTCAACGGATTCTTCCTCTGCTGCAGGCTCGATACTAGCCGGCTGGACTTGCGATGCCGCTGGTGGAACAGGTGGCAGGGGCGCCTCGACTACGGGAGTCTCATCTGGCGTGACCGGACTACCGCTCCCAGGCTCGAGGCTGGCGGAACATGCAACGGTTGCCAGAACCAGTAGCCCCATTGCTAAGAGGTAACAGGCTCGCTTGCGACCCGATCTAAGTTGACGGTACTTCGACACTGGCTGACTCGGGGAACCTTCCCTCTTTCGAATAACGCCCACCGTACGTGTCAGTTAAGGTATGGTAAGTAATAGCGGAAGGTCCTGGATTTTCCAATCTCTTCGCGGATGGTATATTCTAACTAACCGTATGCAAAAGCGTCGAGGGATTGTTTCGTCCGTTTCTACGGTATACGCTCCTTTCGATGCTAGGGCTTTAGTGTCGGTGCGGGAACACCGCCTCGAAGCGCTTTCATAGTCCAACACGAAGGTCCCAGCGACCGACAATACGTCCACTAGAGGAATAATGATGCGATTTGGTCTAGTAATACTAGTTGTGCTGGCCGCTGTGGCAGCAACCGCGTGCGACGACCCGACGGAGGAGGCCCGCCGAGCCGAGTTGGCCGATGAGTTCCAAGACATTCCGGGAGGCAAGCAGGGCTTTACGGAAGTCGATACAGCGTCGTTGGCGCCTCTTGGAACCCAACTCGTGTTCGATACACCGGTGACCTTGGACACCAGTAAGCTCACCGGACCTGTAGGTGAGCCGCCGTTGACGGGCGATGCGGTAGTGACATTCGTCGGTACCGAGCGCATCGATTCGATCACCCAGGAAGGTCGAGCGCTCGCAGGCGGCACCGGTGCGACCTATTATGACGCCCGTGAAGGTATCTTCCTGGTCGTCTACTACACCGTGGAGAACAAGACGGAGGGCAATCTTCAGCCCGTTACGCACATCAACAGCAACTTTGAGGCTATCGATGCCCAGGGGCGTCTCTGGGAGCAGGCGACATTCGCCAGTCACGGATTCTCAGTCCCCTACGCCATCGGGGTAGTAAGTGATAAAGACGACCCTCGTGTGGCAATAGGTCCTGGCGAAAGTGTCACGACTGGCATCGCATTTGATGTCTCGGTTGACTCGGCGGGTGTCAAGCTGCGAGCGGAGAACCTCGACATCGAGGTCACCGTGCCGGACGTAAACACCCCATAGCGGTCAACACGCTTGGCTGAGACCGCCTGACTGGATCCTTCTGAATTCGCCGGAGGAATTCAATATGCAAAAGTATCGTGTGGCCGTCGTCGGGCTCGGACGCATGGGCAGCACTCTCGATATATCCATCGCTGCCGCATGTCAGTTCAGCGACCGTCTTGAGCTTGTAGCCGGCGCCGAGACCATTCCTGAGCGTCGAGCGGCGTTCACGGAGAACTGGGGTGTCGATTCTGTCTACGAACACTACGTCGAGATGATCGAGAAGGAATCGCCGGATATCGTCGCCGTCTGCACGACGGCCACCGGACTCCCCAAGCCGGGTAACAGGGCCCCGTCTCGCGACTTCCGCGGCGACTCACATGCCGAAGTCGCGACTGCTGCCGCCAAAGCAGGCGTGCCGATGCTATACGTGGAAAAAGCGGTAGCATGTTCGATGGAGGCGGCGGACGGTATCCGAGACGCCTGCGAGAAGAGCGGCACGATCATCAATTCGGGTGTACTCATGCGCTTCGATACGCAATTTGAGTTCATCAGAGATGCCATCAACCGCGGCGACATCGGACAGCCGACCCATGCGGTCGCCTACACTGCGTCTAACACGTTGATGCATATGCACATCCATTCCATCGACATGCTTTCGTACTTGCTGGGCGACCCTGGAGTCGTTGCCGCCAGGGGAGAGCTTCTTCCGCGCGGTCTCGTGATCGAGGACAACCGGCTCGACGAAGATCCGCGCGCGACCTACCACATCCGCTTCGAGAATGGCGTCGAGGCGTGGTCGATTCCCGCCGGATCTCGGGACTTCGAGATCATCGGCTCCGAAGGCACGATCAGATCGATGAGCCAGGGGCGCGCCGCGATCTTCCGCAAGAGCGACGACCGACAAGACCCTCAACCACATTTCCTTGAGACCATGATCCCGACATCCGAGGCGCCAATGACTACTGTAGTTTGCCTGGAAGACTTGATAGACGCCTATGAGAATAAGCGCCCGCCTCGCGGCGACCTCGGCATCGTTCACAATATTACCGAGGCTTGTTTGGCCATCGGCGAGAGTCACAGGCTCGGTGGAGCGTGGGTTGACCTACCTATCGACAACCGCGACCTTTATATATTCCACGTCTAGGGTCTGTGGTCAAACGGCCACTTGTGCAGAATACGTAACTCCATTGGGTTCAGCACGCAATCGCGCCAACCTCGCCATGACGAGTAGGGCGAAGTACCTAATGTGCAGTCATAGCCATGCGCTGAAGGTCGACTACCACTTGAGACCCTTCTCACCGCCCACAATTGCAACGGACGTATGCTTCCAACAACTGGAACACCGAGGTGCCCCGGTTGCGTCGCATGTGTGTCTCGCTTACAATTTGGCGGGTCATTTGTCGGCGTCCGAGCCTGGGGCGCTACGTTTGATTGGACCGTAGAGAGGAAACCAAAGCTAAGAATGCCGCTCCTAGAGATCAGAGACCTTGAAACTCAATTCCAAACACCCGACGGTGTCGTCAGGGCCGTAAACAAAGTCAGTTACACAGTCGAAGAAGGTGAATTCGTCGGTGTCGTCGGTGAGAGTGGCTGCGGAAAGAGCGTAAGCGCCCTATCAATCATGGGCCTTGTGCCGAGTCCTCCCGGCAATGTCGTCGGAGGCCAAGTCCTTTTCGATGGACAGGACCTGTTGCAACTTTCCGAAGACGAGATGCGTAGCGTTCGTGGCTATCGCATCGGTATGGTCTTTCAAGAACCGATGACCTTTTTGAACCCGGTGCTGACCATCGGTCGGCAGATTACCGAGCCGCTGGAGCTCCACCT
>JAPOPA010000116.1 GCA_026713145.1 Chloroflexota bacterium | reverse complement strand
GCTCGCACTAAACTTCAACATATCTATCCATCACATTCAGATTGAACCGGTACTAGGCATAGGGACTATTCGTGGCGGAGTTGGCCTCGGAGGAAGATCTTTAGAAGGCCCTCGTTGGCGGCACTGGTGAGCTTGCGTTCGATGTTTCCGTCCTTTCCAATGAAGAAGGTGGTAGGCAAGGAGAGCACCTCGTAGTCTCGGGCAATCTCAGTGGTGGTGTCGAGTCCAACGGGATATGTGACGCCCGCTTCCTCGGCGAAGGCCTTGACGTTTTCGAGGGTGTCGGACATTGCTATGCCCAGGAAGACGACTCCCTGGTCACGGTACTCCTGCCACATGGTCTCGAAGAAGGGCATCTCCCAGCGGCAGGGTGGACACCAAGAGGCCCAGAAGTTCAGGACGACGACCTTGCCGTTGAGGTCGGAGAGTCGTAAGGTCTCGCCATCGAAGGTCTCGACCTCGAAGTCGGGCGCAGCCTCGCCCTCGGCGTCTCTTGTCGATAGGATCGTCCTTGGGGTCGGGGCCGGAGTTGCGGTAACGGTCGGCTCGGGCGTGGGAGAGGGTGGAGAGAGAGTCGGTTCCGGCGTGGCCGTTGGCGGGTCGGTGACTGCTGTTGGCGCGGTATCAGGGCTAGTCGTCTCGGAAGGAGGCGGCTGTCCTCCGCCGCCCGACTGTGCACAGGAGACGGTGAGGAAGACCACGATCAGTAGGAGTGCACCGTGTGATGCAGGCCAGTTCCGTCTTGATGTGAACCGAAGCGCCATGTGCGGTCAGCCTTCCCAGATGGGTGGGGCGTTGAAGTAGTCCTTTGATCCGAAGTGGGGGAACATGGGCCAGGTGTCCTTGTCACGCTCTTCCCAGACGATGCCGGTCTCGGTGTAGGCGCCTCCGGCGCCGTGAGCGGGGGGACTGAACTCGGGGCGAGTAAGCTGGTCGGCGCGGTACCAGACCATTCGTGATTCGAAGGATCGGGCACGGCGATCGTGGCTATCGAACCAGCGGTGGACACGTTGGTTCGTGCGCTGGGACTCTGCGCCGGGGCCGCGGGCGGTCACATCGTCGAGATCGGAGCCGAGTTTCTGAAGCTCGCTGATGGAAAGAGGAACGCCGTCGTGGATGAAGAAGTCGTCGAAATTGGGATCGACCATGGCCCACTTCTGGTGTTCGTCGGACCAGTATTCGGCAGTGAAGTGGCCGTCGGCCTTGCCGGGCTTGCCCGCGAAGATGGCGCAGCGCGCGGGGACGCCGATAGCCTGGGCGGAGTTGGCGAACGCGACGCCGTAGAAGATGCAGTTTGCCGTTGGTCGGAGGCCGTTGTGTCCGCACTGGCCGGGCGCCCACGCAAGGACGGTCTCGGGGTCCCAAGGGGAGTTTATGACGCCGAGGTCCGGTCCTGCGGGGGTGTGCTCCCAGCTCGAAGCGAGCCAGGTGCTTATCGCCCGCAGGCGTTCGAGCTTCGGCAGGCTTTGGTCGAGGGCCTTTGCGGGCATTATTGCTCTAAGGGACTCCAGTCGCGGGTCGTCGGGGTCGTTGAATACCATAGGCGGTGGAGTTGGGTCATTGCCCTCGGCGAGACGGATGCGGACGACGTACTCTGCGCGGACGACGTTGAGGTAGGCCATGTGGTGGTTGCGCCAGGCACGCCCGGAGTCGTCGCTGACGTAGCTGTTCGGGTCGGCGTGTCCGGCTTCGAGGCCAAGCGCCCATGAGTTCATGGCAGTGGAGTCAGTCCAGAACTCCAGCACGTTGTCACCTGCCTGAAGGAGGCCGAAGTCTATTGGCACCTCGTACCACGTGTGCCATGCCTCCTGAGGAGGCACGGGCGGGAGGGCAGTGCCGTTGACGGAGATGTGGAGGGGGAGTTTTGTTCCCTCGTGCGCCCTCGCCAGGAAATACAGCACGGCTGGGGACGCGGTTGGTGGTATCGTGAGGACCTTGTGTGCTCGGCGGAAGGTGGTGAGCTCCTCGGCGAGGTTCGGCATGGAGTGGCCGGACTCGGTGTGGTAGAGCTTGGTCATGGGTGGGGTCCTTTCGGAGGGAGCGTTAGTTGGCAGTAGGCGTGGACTTTGCGATTTCGTCAATGCAGTCCCACGATAGTACGTTTTCCTCTTTGAGCCAACCCACGTCGCGAAGGAAGCCAATTTGGTGGATGTGCTTGAGGTTCGGGTGGGGTTCCTTTATTTTGTCCGGTTCATTTCCAACGACAAATGGGACAACTTCTTTGTCAGATTCAAGGCAGTCAATCAGAGTACTCGCCATAACATACTCGCGAATGAGTTGGTGCATAAGAAATCGATTCTTGTCAGCATCAAATGCTGTCGTCTCATGCTTTGCTTCCCCGATAAAAAGGTGGTTTGGGGTTTTGACAATCACGTCTATCTCAGTGTTGTTGAGATTGGTCCATAATTTCTCCTTCCAATCTCGGTTAGACACATTGTAGTTGCGATCTGTTAAAGTGTCGTGCTTATCGATTTCATTGATTTGCCTACAGAGATCTAGTTTGTTTGGATCGGAGAACAGGGGCAAGTAAGACTCAGCAAGGGTTTCAGGGGTAGGTTCAGGTTCCCTTTGCTTTCGTTGCAAATCTACATAATCTCGCATGCCATACCAGAACAGCTCGATCTTGACGGTACACGGTTGAACCTCGTGAGACTTTCCCAACGGTTCGAGTAGCCGCTTGGCAAGACGAGTGCGAGCGGAGTCGTATTCGAAGAATGGAGCGAAAAACTCTGCGGTCTTCCAATTTTCCGTCCTGTTCGTAATGCCTAGAATGCCCATAGCGTAGTCTCCTTTGTGTGTTCTAACGTGGTTCGCTGGACTTGGATTCATCGAAGAGTGCTTCGTAGAGGCCAACCATTGCCTCTGTGTCCTGCGCGCAGTAAGTGAGGAGCGCCTCCTTAATCTCAGCCTTCTCGGATTCCGGGGTTTCCACAGCGCTCACTCGTGTGTAGGCCATCGAGGCGGCGGCGCCGTCTTGTATGTCCATATTAGTGTAGTCCTGATTGGGTACGAGGGCTGGCGCGACGGACTTGAGGGAGTAGCTTCCGTTGAAATCGGGGTGGTAGTAGTTTTCTCGGATCAGTTTGAGCAGGTCAACGATGCGGTCGCTCAGGGCAAACAGTCGGTTTCGATAGAGTGGGAATGCATTTGCCAAGCCGTTCAGGATTGTCTTCTCGTAGGATGAATAGGTGACGATTGCTCCGTCGGAGGGAATCTCTTCGAGCAGGGTGATAATGAAGCGTTCTCTTGGGTCGCCGGCATCGTCATTTAGGAACGATTCGTGAGCCAAGTTACCGGACGAATCCAGAATATGGAGGGACCACTGGAACGGAATTGGTTGGTAGGGACGTGTGCCGGGATATAGCGGTATCGCGGGGCTGACGGTCTCGAAGTCCAAGAAACTCGCGGGGAATGTGATCTCCTCTAGCCTCGACTGGAGTGATGGACTGATGAAGGTCTGTCCGTTGTTTCCGGGTTCATCCTGATGGCAGTGACCATAGAATGAGCAACGGTAGGGGCGTGTGCAATGAGGGCCGTTTTCGATAAGGGGCGGTGCGTCCAGTTTCAGCGTTGACCACATTCGGGATAGGTCATCGGGCACGCGCTTCTCGATGAACGATCTCGCGCGATCTGTTACATCTTGCAGGGTGAACAGCTGCTCAAGATCGTGTTCCCCGCCTTGATATTCGTAGGCGTTGTTGAGGTGCATCAAATATGCCCCGTTGATGGGGATTCCAGAGCCTTCCACGGCGTACACCTGAATCGCGACATCCGTGATGTGTTCGGGTTTGATTCGCGTGGATGACTTCACCTCCACGAGATCGAATTCCCGCCAGCCATTTCTGTTAAGGACATCGATTCTCGTTCTGATGCCATGAAAGGTGAAGGCGGGTTCATAGAGTGCTGGGACAGCAGCGTCACCCAGCAGAGTTTTGGTTGTTTCAACGGCTTGGTCGTGTTCCATGTACGTTTCTTCTATAAGTCTGCCGTCGGGGAAGTAGTTTCTTGCGACTTCGCCTACGACTGTGCCAGTGTCGAAGCTGGCCTGTAAACTAGGATCTACAGGGTCGGCAAGTTCTTGGTGATATGACTCCAAGTAGAGTCGCTTCAGGCACTGGAGGCCGTATTGGAATCTTGATTTGGATAACTGCGTCGTCATACGGGGTTGAAGTTTGCTGTTTTTACATCAGTTCCGGGGCTTTGAGGCCCGATCCCGTGTTGAGGAGGAGGATTTGGTCGTTGGGGGATAGGGCGCCTGAGGCGATGAGGCGACGGGCTGCTGCAGCGGTTGCGCCGCCTTCGGGGCCTACGACGATACCCTCGGTGCGGGCGATGAGGCGCATGTGTTCGAGGAGGTCTACGTCGGAGACGGCGATCGCGCCGCCATTGCTTTCGCGGAGGACGTTGAGGATGAGGTAGTCGGCGATGGCGGAGGGGACGCGCATGCCGTGGGCGACGGTGTGGGCGTTCTCCCAAGGTTCGGCGTGGTCGTCGCCGCGATTGAAGGCGCGGACGATTGGCTGGCATCCCTCGGCCTGCACGCAGAAGAAGCGGGGGCGCTTCCCGTCAGTCCAGCCCAAGGACTCAAGCTCCTCGATTGCTTTCCAGATTCCGACGACGCCTGTGCCACCGCCGGTGGGGTACATGATGGCGTCGGGGAAGGTCCAGCCGCACTGCTCAGCAATCTCGTAGCCCATGGTCTTCTTGCCCTCGGCACGGTACGGCTCCTGAAGGGTTGAGAGGTCGAACATGCCGAGCTCGGCGGCAAGCTCGCGGGACTGCTGGCCCGCCTCGCCGATCAGACCGTCTACGAGATGGAGCGTGCCACCGGCGTGGGTGACCTCTTTCTTGTTGGCGTCAAGGGCGTCTTGGGGCATGAAAACGTGTGCGTCCATGCCCGCTCTCGCGGCGTAGGCGGCTAGGGCTCCGCCCGCGTTTCCGGCGGTGGGGATGGTCACGCCTGCGGCACCAAGCTCCTTTGCCTTGGATACGGCTGCTGACAGGCCACGCGATTTGAAGGTACCCGTTGGATTCTGGCCCTCGTCCTTGATGACCACGTTCGACGCGCCGATGGCCTCAGACAAGCGGGGAGCATCGAGTATGGGAGTCATGCCCTCGCCGAGGCTGACGATGTTCGCCTCGTCGAGCACGGGCATGGTCTCGAAGTACCGCCACATGTCGGAGCGGCGTCCTGCGAGTGCGTTACGGTTGCTTTCCCGGCGAGCCGCGTCGAGGTCATAGCGGGCGTAGAGGACCTTGCCGCATTCGGGGCAGAGGCGAATCAGCCGGTCGGCGGATTGGGTCTCGCCGCAGTTGGTGCACTCCAGATGGGTGAGGTAGCTCTTCAAGGGGGCTCCTTTGGTCTTGGTGGTGGAGATTCTACCGCAGCAGGCGCGGGGGACGCAGGGTTTGGGTGATGCCCCTTCTCTGGGTCTCTCCTCCGACGAGGGAGAGATTGGAGTGAGAGTGAAAAATGTCTGGTGAATTCACCCGTTTCCTGCCTTGGCGACGCCGATCATGGCGTCGCGGGAAACCTCTGCGGCCAGCTCTTCTTCGGTCATGTGGTCGGTGCCTTCAGGGCGTTCAGGAAGGACCATGTAGCGGAGCTCGGAGAGGCTGTCCCATACGCGGACCTCGATAGAGTCGTCGAGATCGAGTCCGAATTCTGAGAGGACGGCTCTCGGCTCCTTGACTACCCGGGCACGGTAGGTCTCAGACTTGTACCACGTGGGCGGGAGTCCGAGGACGGACCAGGGGTAGCATGAACACAGGGTGCAGACGATGACGTTGTGGACTTGCGAAGTGTTTTCGACGACTACAAGGCGGGCGCTGTGCTCGTCACCGTAGCCAAGCTCAGCGACGGCGTCCCCGCCGTCTTCCAGGAGGCGGCGCTTGTATTCGGGATCGGTCCAGGCTCGAGCGACGACTCGTGCTCCATTCATGGGACCGACGTCGTTCTCATACTGTTCGACGATGCTGTCCACGGCGTCGGTGGACAGGAGACCTTTCTCGGCTAGGAGGGACTCGACGGCCTTGGCGCGGACCTCGGAGTCGGTAGGGTCGTGGAATTGGTCATGGTCGTGGTCTGACATAGTCTTGAGCTGCCTCCGTTTCCTTGTTCTCCGAAGAGGTGTGAGGTATCCGATGGTAGGTTAGGAATCTCATTTTCATGAGATGGATTAAGTTGATCCTGGGCGGAGCAGGTAGCTTTCCCAGAGGTCGATGTAGATTCGCTGGGACAACTCGGCTTCGCCTCCCCATAGCTCACGGGCGTCGAACCCGACGGTGTAGACCGGCTCAGGCTTGCGGACGCCTTGCACTTTGAGGTCGAGCAGGTCGTAGACGCCGCGCAGGGCATGGACGACTCCCTGTTTACCCTGGGCGTACCGGGGGATTCTCGTGTGTTCGGACGGGTCGATGTTGCGGGTCAGGACTGGGTCTCCAACGGTGAAAGTAGGGTCGCCGTCGTACTTTGGGGAACGCTGGCTGTAGCGGTCATGCCAAGTTGAGCGGGCGAGGTCGGTGTCGTGATTTTGGGAGACTGAAGCGTCAGGGTGTTGTCGATGGTACTCGACTCGGTCACGGAGCTCGTCCGCGGAGAAGGTACCGTTTTGGACGGATCCGATTTCGAGGGCGATGAGCCACTTTTCGTAGTAGCTTGAGGTGAGGTAGGTCTGAGGCTCGATACTCTCGATAGT
Organism: Chloroflexota bacterium; assembly: GCA_026713145.1. Taxonomy (GTDB): domain Bacteria; phylum Chloroflexota; class Dehalococcoidia; order Lucifugimonadales; family VXLM01; genus VXLM01. The sequence goes on along the minus strand of JAPOPA010000116.1, from coordinate 7,266 downwards.
GGGACGCATGGGGAACGTCCGATGGCCAATCGTGGTCATCATGCCGAATACGCGGCCCTCCCACTCTTCGTGGAAGACGGGCTCGTCCTTCTCGATGCCGATCGGGCCGAAGCCCGGTGTCCCGCCCACGTCGTGAACCCGTCTCAATTGCAGCCTCCTAGGTTGGGCTGAGCGTAGCATAGGGCATAGGACCATTCAACCGATACTCGGCGGCGTTGACGATACGGCTGCGAGGCCATAGCATAGACGACCCTACGAGAATTGCCGCACTCGCATCGCGGACGTCCGTAACATTGATACTGATCGGAAGGTGAGGGCCATGACTGAGTTCGTCGGATACTACAACGGTGAATGGATGCCAATGGACAAGATCACGTACGATCCGAGCGATCTTGGGCCGTCCAAGGGCGACCAGGTGTTTGAGACGATACGGACGTTCGGCGGGGAGAGCTTTCGGATGAAGGAGCACGTCGACCGTCTGTACCGTTCGCTCAAGTACGTGCGGATCGACCCCGGCTTGACCGCTCAGGAGATGCTTGATCTCTCGGAAGAGGGGATAGAGCGCAATCGGCATCTGTTTGATGAGGTGGGCGATTTCAGCATTTCCCAACTGGTGACGCGCGGGCCGGGAGGGCCGCGCGCGTGGGCGGCAGGTCCGCCGAACGTCTACATCAAGTACGGCCCCAACACCATCTGGTACGAGGACAAGTACGTGGACGGGCTTCATGGCGTCATAACGCGGACGCGGAGTTTCGACGCTGAGGCCCTCGACCCGAAGCTGAAGCACCTCAGCCGTATGAACATGAGCATAGCCGAACTCGAGGCCAACGATCTCGATCCCGGGGCGTGGCCGATACTGACCGACAAGGACGGATACCTGACGGAAGGCTCCGGCTACAACGTATTCATTGTGACCGACGGCTTGCTGCGGACGCCGACCGAGCGCGCCATTCTCGCCGGTGTTTCCCGCGGTATGGTTCTGGACCTAGCAGAGGGACTGGGGCTTCCGGCGAAAGTCGAGCACCTGCAGCCTTATGACGCCTACACGGCAGACGAGGCGTTCTTTACGAGCACGCCTTTCTGCGTCCTGCCGGTGACGTATATCGACAAGCGCGCCGTGGGGGATGGGAAGCCGGGGCCCATCACCATGCAGCTTCTCGCCGCGTGGAGCGAGGCGGTCGGCATCGATATCATCGATCAGGCGATGAAGCTTGCGGGGCGGAACTGAACCTATTCGCCTTACGACTTCACTGTACCTCACATTCAGAAGACCTAGACTAACTTAGCTAGAGGGCAGGTGTTGGGAAAACCCCATCGGCCCGGGCCGCCCATGCCTCTGAACTCCGGCCTCGCCGACATGGCGGTTGTCTGGTCCTCCAGTCAAATTGAAGTTTGCGGGCACATTTTCCGTGAAGTCGTCGAATTGCGTAGTTTCACGACGATTCCTTTGCTAGTCAGATAAGTTCATCGGCTTGCGATGCATTGACTTGTACCCTGTGGCTGTGCTAAAAGGTACTATTCAATATTTTGCGTTGAACATCACCAATTCGTCGAGCAAGGAGGGCCATAGGACGAGAAGTTTCACGTAATCGTTGGTCGCTGATATATCCGAGAATGCGAATTGCTCGGAGTGCTAGAGGAGGTCGGCTCGTGATAAGAATCAATTTTCTGAGTGTACGGTCACTTTTCTTGATAGCAATAGGAATCCTCGCGCTCGCTGTAATAGGGTGTGGCGGCGCGGAGGATGATGAAGAAACTACGGCGGCCCCCGCACCTGCGCCTGCACAGGCTCCTCCGCCAGCAGCCGCCCCTGCTCCGGCTCCCGCCCCGGCAGCTGCACCTGCTCCTGCCGCCGCGCCCGAACCGGAACCCGAACCGGAACCGTTTACCTACGTAGCTGCGCCACAATCTTCAAGCACGTATCCCGCAATTCACTTCGACGGTCCGACGCCTACCCAGTGGTCGGAATCGCCTGCTTCAGCCGCACTGGCGGCGCAAGGTGAGATACTCCCGCTCGAAGAACGAATTCCCGTTGCCGAAGACCGGTTCATCGTCGCTCCGGTTGAAGGGATCGGGGAGTACGGCGGGCAAATGTGGTTCCAGCACAGGTACCTTGCTCGGCTCGACAAGATGGCGATCAGCTTCGGCTGGATAATCCTCTCGGACGGGGCGGGCCGAGCGCCGGGCGTGTGGAAGAGCTACGAAGTGAATGACGACGGGACCGAGTATACTTTCACGCTTCGAGAGGGAGCGAGGTGGTCGGACGGTTTCCCGCTGACAATGGAGGACATTCGATTCTCGAATGAGGACTTTATGCTCAACAAGGAGGCCATGCCGGGGCTGCCCGGCGACCTGACGTCGCCCCTTACGGGGAATGACTACGTTTTTGAGGTCGTGGACGACACGACGTTCAAGATGTCATTCGACTCTCCGCACTTCACGTTCATCGAGAGCAAGAGCAATCCGGTCTACTCGGCGACGTTCGGCTGTCCGCGCTGTTTGTACTCTCCCGCCCATGTGTGGAAGCGGTACCATCCCAGGTACAATTTAGGGGAGCTCGATGCCCTGATTACGAAGTGGGAACAGCAGAACTGGACCAAGCTCGTTGTACTGCTACGCAACCATAGGGGATTCCCACAGGCGACTCCTCCGGGTGTGTCGATTCCGACGGCTTACGACGCCAGCTTCATGTACAAGGGCGAGGACCATTACATCCCGTGGATGGGCGGATTCCTGACGGAGTCGGTCTCAGATGACGAGAAGACGGGAGTGCGGAACCACTACTCGATCTACTTCGATCCTGAGGGCAACCAACTGCCTTATATGGATGGAATTGCCAGCTTCAAGTTGGAGAACCGAGAGACCGCGGCATTCCGCCTGATGGCGGGAGAGGTGGACGGTTGCGAGGCCAACTGTCCGGTGGTGCTTTCCGAACTGCCGCTGTACTCCCAGAACATGGAGAAAGGCGACTACAGCATCGACCTGTGGCGTCATCCGGCGGGTGGCGCTATGACGCTCCGACACAACCAGGAGTTCAATGAGGACCCGGAGATCGGAGGTCTGATGAGAACTCCGGACTTCCGGAAGGCCGTTTCGCTGGCCTGGAACCGAATTGAGGTCAACGAAATTGCTTTCGCGGGTCTCGGCACTCCGCAGCAACAGACCCCCGCGCCCGGTACGCCGTATTATCCCGGGGCGGACGTCGCCCAGCTCGACATCGAGCACGATCCCGAGCAAGCGATGTCGATAATGGCTGAGTTGGGGTATACGGACGGCAACGGGGACGGATATATGGACCGCAAGGACGGCGGCGGTGCGCTCACGATGATATTCGAGTCGAGCGCGGGGCGCCTGACTGCACTCGAGGCACTTCAAGCCAACTTCAAAGAGGGCCTGGGAATTAAGCTGGTGGTCGAAGAAGGAAGTGAAGCTCACAACAAGAATATCTCGATTCCGCCAACCCAGTACTTCAACTTCGGCGGGTCTTCGTACAACCAGAACCCTTGGATGGTGGTGTGGACGGAGCTCGTCCCTGTAGGCAGGACGCAGTACTGGTCGCCCGCTATCGGCTCCTACTTCGCAACGCGCGGCGAGGAAGGCATGGCACCTACGGGACCAAGCCAGGATTACACCGACACGTTTGGCATGATGGCGCCCGCCGAGACGTATCCGGCGGACATCTTCGGCAGCATCCTGGAGGCTCAATCGCTGTGGGCGGAAGGCCAGGGTGTTCCGGCCCTGTCGCCGCGGCGGATCGAACTCGGCAAGGAGATTTTCAGAGGCGTCGCGATGGATAAGTTCATCGTCGGCGGCATCGCGTTCGCATCTGACACGGATCTGAGGATCCGGCGGAACAACTTCCGCAACGTCCCGAAGAACTGGACGGAAGGCCAGGGTGGTGTGGGCATCTTCGAAACCTTCTACTTCGAGGGCGGAATGGACAACTTGAACAATCCGGGCAACAGGTCGAAGATGTACAAGAGCGTCAGCTTCGCAGATCCCGACTACTGGGACAATTAGGCCCATTGATTGAGATACCGGGGCGTCTCAGTGACGCCCCGGTATCTCTCTCGGCTTGATTTAGTACACCCCGGTTACGGCTTGGTGGCAATGGCTTCGCCAAAGCCTATCGCCCCGACTGCGCCGGGGTGGTTTTTCCACTCCTCTAGACCTTCACGCCACTGGTCAAACTGCTCTTGAGTGGCCAGCCCGAACTGGGTAGCGGCGGCGATCACCTCGGGCGAATAGAACCAGTCCATGATGAAGGCGTGGAAGAATGCCACGTCTTCAGCGGCGCCGAAGAAATCAAAGGAACCACTCGCCCGGACGTCCGTGAATCCGGCCTCTAGGAACTTACGCTTTAGCTCTCTGCCCATCTGTGGGTGACCGCCATTGGCGGCGAGGAGGTTCCCGAACGTCTCCCAAGCGGGCGCGGTCTCCTCGGCACCCGGCTCGAGGAACGACGAGCTAAGGATGAATTCGCGGCTTGAGATAATGCCGCCGGGTTTGAGCACTCGCTTTACCTCGGCCAGAGTCGCTTCGGTATCGGGAACGTGCATGAGAACGGCGTGGCAGTGGGCGACATCGAAGGAGCCGTCCTCGAAAGGGAGATCGGTCACGTCGCCGACGTGGAAGGTGGCGTTTTCGTGCCCGCCTGCCTTGGCGGCGGCGCGAGCCATATTGATCTGAGACTCCTCCTTGTCGATGCCGTGCAGCTCACCGGGGGCTATCGCTGTCGCGAGGCCGACCGAGATGGTGCCCGGTCCGCAGCCGAAGTCGAGAACGCTCTGGTGAGGTTCGAGGAGTGGGAGCAGGTGGGCGGCGTGGGTCTCCGCACTTCGGCGATGGAGCAGTTGGAGAAACTCCTCGCTGTAGCCCATCGTGTAGTCTTGTTCTTCGGACATACTTTGGTCTCCTTCTTGGCGCTTGGTTCCAAGGGTGGATACAGGGCTATCGTTCCCAGACGACAGTCGCTGCTAAACCCCGTTCCCAATGCAGTGAGGCTAGTGGTCTGAGGCAGAATTCCAGTCTCCGTCTGAGCTACGGTACCGGCAAACACTGCTTAGTACATGTGGGGCTGGACGGAAGAGGCGACGGACACCTCGATGTCACGGATCGCCTGGGTCATGGCCTGGCCGATGAGGTCGAGCTTGCGCACTTGCTCGATGCGTTCGGAAGCTCTGCCGAGCTCTTGCCTTGACAGCAGCTGATTGAAGATGCCACAGGCGTCGGCTAAGCAGATGATGACGATGTCGCGAGGGTCTGGAATCTCGTCGCTGAACAGGACTGCCATGATGCGGAGCTTGACTTCGCGCTCGGCCTTGCCGTCGATGGCCGGGTATCTCCTGGAGCGGAAGACCCAGAGGAAGCGGTCGTCTTCGCGCTCCAGAATCCCACGCTCAACGAGCCTGTTGAGGGCTTCCTCACGGATCGTGTAAGCCCGCTCGGCGGTACGTTCGACCCAGAACCGGGCGTCCCGTTGCTCTCCGGCGGCTATATCGGACAGTGTTGGGTCGAGGAGACTGTCTCCAATGGGGGTGTCATCGACCAGAACGAGGTTCTCTAGGTCGGTATCGATGCGGTCCTCCATCGCGAGATCCATGAGTACACCGCCAGCTATCGCGTAGTCGAAGGACCAACTGGGCACACGTACGAATCTTCCGTCTTCATCGCGGAGCAGGAGCAGGATTATTTCCTCGACGAATCTCAGCATTAGACTTGTCCTTTCAAGGTGAAGAGCTCATGTCAGCGAGTCGGCAAGGCGGAAGCACATCCGTCCCGCCGATGTATTGGAAACATAATAATCTACCCTTCTGTTTCCCGCCATAGGAAATTCTACAGTGGATTAAGAGTATCAGGGTATGGGGGCTGCTTGGGATAAATTTCACTCCAAGGGTGGCGAACTCAAAGCAACCAGTGTGGCTTCAGACTATGAGTTCCCGCTGTGGCAGACATCGAGCAGGAAACGGGTGGCGTCCAGCCGCCAGTATTGTCCGGGCGAGTGGGACGGCGTATCGACGACGTGGAGGCGGTTGAGCAGAGTTCCTTCCGGGAGGACGCTTTGCTGCTTGTCGAATAGCTTCATGGCGAACTGGACGCAGGACTTGGTACTAACAACGTCGTCCTGGCTGCCGATGCAGAGGTAGACGGCCTTGTTGATGAGCTGGTCTACCCAGTTCTCGATTTGGAGTGCGGCAGTTTGAGCGGGGTCGGCGTGATCGGCGAACTCTTCGATGACTGCCCAGTCGGTGACGGGTGACGGACCGGCCACGGCGTTGACTCGCGGATCTTCGGCGGCGAGCCGCAGGAGGCAGTAGGCGGCACGGGATACGCCGTAGCCGACGATCTTGCCGTTTTCGGGGACGCCTCTTTCGAGGCAGGCGTCGATGGCAGCCATGCCATCGGACACGAACTGCTTGAAGGGGTCGTTGCCGGCGGTGAAGGCCTTGCTCATGGCGCGGATGTTGCCGTTTGCCGCACCGGGGGGCGTTGCTTCAATGGAATCCTTGGCGATGCGGTCTCCGTGGTGGGGGAGATCGAAAGTGAGGACGTGATGGCCCGCATCGATGAAGGGCCGGGTCGGGTGGTTTTGCCCGGGGTCGTGGATAGCGAAGTGTCGCGTTGCGCTGATGTTGAGGAGCAGGGAGGAGTTCTCCTTCGTCTTGGAAGGGTCGGGGGAGACGAGCCAGCAAGTGACCTCTTCGCCTCGCGAGTTGATGGTGAATTCGGTTATGTTCATGTTGGAAGTTCCTGTGATTGGGACCGGACATCAATTAAGGGCTAATGGAGTTTCACTGGGAGGACCCACGAGGGCCACATTCCGAGATCGTAGGTGTCGAGAGAGTGGAGCAGGCCGGTTGAATCTATTCTATGCGAGGTGACGCGGCCTGAGTGGTCGCTACCGGCGTAGAGGAAGCGGCCGTCGGGGTCGACACCGAGGGCTCTGGGGCATTCCTTCGTAGGCGAATGGCCTGCGGGAGTCAGAAAGCCGGTGCGAGGGTCGACGGTGAAGGCGGCGATGCTGTCGTGGCCGCGGTTGGAGACATAGACGGCTCTAGCCAACGGATGGACACGAACGGTGGCGGTGCTGTTGGCGCCCCCGAATCCTTCGTCGGGTAGGGTGGAGAGGGACTGAATGGGTTCCAGAACGCCGTTGACTGAGTCGAGGCGGTAGACGGTGACGTGGGAGGACTGCTCGGCGTTGGCGTAGATGATGTTGAGGGTATGGTGGTAAGCGAGGTGGCGAGGGCCGTGTCCGGTGGGGGT
>JAPOPA010000118.1 GCA_026713145.1 Chloroflexota bacterium | reverse complement strand
GTTGTTGCCCCAGTCGGCTATGTAGATGTGCCCGGCGCGGTCGATGGTAATGCCCCAGGGACGGTTGAACTTGCCGTCTTCGGAGCCCGGACCACCGAAGCCGGAAAGGTACTCCCCGTCTTTGGTGAACTTCTGAACACGGTGATTCCGGCTCTCTACAACGAAAATGTTGTCGTCCGTGTCGAACGCAATCCCACTCGGTCCGTCCAGCTGACCGGGAGCGCTCCCGGTCTCGCCCCAACTTTCGAGCCACTCCCCGGTAGAAGCACTACCCGGATACGGTACGACTCCACCCGGGTCGTATCGCCGAACGACGTTAGAGTACTCGTCCGTCGCATAGACCCACCCTTCGCCGTCCAGGGAAATGCCGCCAGGCCAGGTGAAGTCCCGTCGCGCGAAGTCCCCCAGGTGATGCTCGTCCAGCGTGGTCTTCCCGATCCGACCGTTGTCACGGTGGTCTATCTGCTCCGTGATCTGGTAGCCCTTGTTCAGAACGAAAATGATCTCGCCCGGCGCTATAGCCAGGTCGGTAGGGTAGCGGAATCCCCCAACCTTCCCGTTGTGCTCGTTTGTCGGACGTCCCAGTGCCCTGTCGAAGTGCCACGTCCTGCCTGCCGCCGTTGTCGTAATCATGTCTCTGCAACTACTCCAGTTCCAGCTTCACTTCCGGTGCTACGTACGCGTGGTCCTTGGCGTAGACCTGAAGCCTGCCGCACAGGTCGGCTACGAGTATGCGGTCCTCCCCGTCGATCTCGATTCCGGTCGGCCTCTGAAATCTCCCCATCGACGTGTAGTCCTTGACCATGCGATAGGCCTTGATCGTGCCCGGATCACGTCGAATGATGTACTCTCCCGCCTTCGACAGCGTTGTCGCGTCACCATAGAACGAGGTCAGGATATCGCCGTTCGGCTCATACACCTGCACCCGCCTGTTTCCAAAGTCCGTAACGTATACGTCGCCCTCGCTGTCCACTGCCACGTTGGCCGGCCGCTTGATCTCCCCGCCGAATTCCTCGCCGAAACTCATGAGATATTTGCCCTCGCGGGAGAACTTCTGAATGCGGTCGTTTCCCCAGTCTGCGATATAGACGTCTCCAATCCGGTCTATGGTAATTCCCCAGGCCCGGTTGAACTCGCCCGCCATATTCCCGGGCCCGCCGAATGCCAGTAGGAACTCACCGTCCTTCGTGAACATTTGCACACGGTTGTTCCGGCTCTCGACAACGTAGAGGTTGTCGTCGGCGTCGAATTGAATCCCCGTCGGTCCGTCGAGCCGTCCTGGCTCTGAGCCGGGCTCTCCGAACGTGGCAACGGCCTCGCCGTCGGGATCAAAGGTAGGGAAAGGTTGCGTCGCGTCCGGATCAAACTTCTTAATGACGTTTTCATACTCGTCGGAGACGTAGACCCAGCCCTGCGAGTCCACCGCGATTCCCGCGGGCCACGTGAACTCCCGGCGGGCGAAGTCGCCTAGGTGGTGCTCGTCGAACGTCGTCTTGCCCACGCGACCATTGTCCCGGTAGGCGATCTGCCCCTGGCCGAACTGGTTGCCACGACTCAGCACGAAGATGTTGCCGTCCGGGGCAATAGCGAGATCGACCGGATACCGGTACCCGCCGACATTCCCGTTGTGCTCATTCGTAGGACGCCCCAGCGAACGGTCGAAGTGCCAAGTGCGGCCTGCGGCAGTGGTGGTAATCATGCCCTCATCATCCCATGCCCTTTACAGCGAGCGGTTTGGCCAAACCAGAGTCAAAGCTGTAGATCAGTTCTGAATGAGCGCCGGCTTCTCGAAGGTACCGTTCACTATCGGCTTCGCATCGAGGCCAAACCAGTCTTCCAGAATCGTGGTATAGACGCCGCGAAAGTCCTGGTCGGGCGCGAGGTCGCCCTCTCGCAGGTCTTCGGGCTTCATGGACGGGTACTCGTTGTGCTGTCCGCCTACGGCCCTCGGTCCGATGATGAACGAGACGCCTCCCGCGCCATGGTCCGTGCCCGTTCCATTCTCCTTCACTCGCCTGCCGAACTCGGTGAAGACGAACATGATTACGTTGTCGGCAGCATCCTGCTCCTTGAGATCGTCCCAGAAGTCCGTCACCGCCGATGCCACGTCGCTGAGCAGCTTCGGGTGGTTGTTGGCCTGGCTCGCGTGCGTGTCGTAGCCCCCGTGCTCCGTATAGAAGATTCTTGTGCCAAGTTCGGCTGTGTGTACTTTGGCAACGTCCCGCAGTTTCTTGGCGAGCGGAATGTCGGCGTACTCGACGTTGGACTTGTAGGATGCCGGCGCCGTCTTCAGCATGTCAGGGCCCTTCAACGGTGCGAGCCCGGTCGTCGCTATGTAGTCCATCACGGCACCCGAACCGAGGGCCGGCGAGTAAATGTTGGCGAAACGGTCGAGCATCTTTGCCCGCTCCTGCCGCTCCTCGATGCCGGTCAGCAGACCGTACGTCGATAGATCGGCCACCGACGCCACCGACGCGCCCGGCGCTACCAGCGCCCTCGGGAGTCCCTGGCCGATGTTCACCGCCGTCACGGGATTCTCTCCGTCGGGATCTAGGTCGCGGATAGCACGTCCCAGCCATCCCTCGGTGCCCACCTTGTGCGGCTCCGAGGTGTGCCAGATGTCCATCGCCCTGAAGTGCGAGCGTGTCGACTCCGGGAACCCGACTCCATGGACAACGGCCATCTCCCCTCGGTCGTAGATGTCCTTCAGCGTCCCCATCGCGGGGTTGAAGCCCACCTTGTCGTCGATCTTCACGACCTCGTCCTCCGGTACTCCTAAGGTCGTCCTATTGTCATAGTACAAGGGGTCACTGTACGGGACGACCGTATTCATATAGTCGTTCCCGCCCGTGAGTTGTAGAACCACCAAAACGGGCTGTCCGCCATTGCCGTTCGTGCCCATGCCACCCTCCTTATAGTCGGCACCGTATGTTATCAAAGGAGTGATTATCCCGCTAGGTGGAACCAAAGTGATGATTGGACACTTGTCGCAATCCTAGAACGCTGGCATCCCTAATGAATCAGCTGCCCCCGAGGCCGGTCCTCCGGATTCGCCCCATGCGCGATGAGGATATCGCTTATCTCTGGAGCATTGGTACGTCGCCGGCTCGGCCAGTTCGTTCCCAGCGCTGTCGCCCCCCACGGGTTTGTGAGACTAACGTCCGCACCTCTGGCCAGGGCCAACCTGACCATCTCAACCGAACCGCTGTAAACCGCTCCATGAAGAACGGTGCTCGCCCCATTGCCTCCGCCCGGAAGAGTTACCTGGCCGTTGATGTTCGCTCCCCGGTCGAGCAACAGATTGAAGACGCCGGTTTCGGCCATGTTCGCAGCGATCTTGAGTGGAGTCTGCTCATCCATTGGCCGGTCTAAGTAGAGCGCTTCCAACAGCATCGGGTCGACGTCCAGAATCGCGCGGACGGTCTCCACCCGCCCCAACGCCGCCGCCGCGTGGATCGAGAGTGCAGCGCCTCGCTTTACCAAAACGTCGACCACGTCGGCATTCCCCTTGAACGCTGCGTCGTGAAGGAGCGACACGCGAAAGACGTTGGACTCCATCAGCGACGGCTCGGCGTCCAAGACGCTCGCCACCTCATCCGCGGTTCCGTCAATATACGCATCGAGCAGCATCAGTCTTTGCGCCAGCACGTTGCTGGCCACGTCTTCCGGAAGCTTGCGTATCTCGGCATGTTCCTCCAAGAGCTCGATTGTCGATGCGTGCCGCTCCTTTCGCGCCAACTGCACCGCGCTCATCCTGTCCCTGCCCACGTACTCCGGGTCCGCCCCGTGGCAGATCAGCAACTCAACCGCCAAGGTCTGCCCGTTGCCAGCCGCGATGCCCAGGTCCTCACGCCCCAGTCCGCCGCGCGGACAGTCCCTCCCGACGACCCGCCCGTGATCGAGCAGCACCTTGATCTTGGCAACATTCCCGCCCCACGCACCGAAGAAGTTGTCTGACAAATTCGCCTCTGCCCCCGCCTCCAGCAGCATCTTCAATCCACCTAGAGTCCCGTTCCGCAGTGCGATTCGGATCGCCGTGGAGCCATTCTCATCCCCCTTGAATTCCGGATCGGCCCCGTGGTCCAGCATCAGCCGCACCGCATCCTCGTCCTGGTACGAGACCACCATGTCCAACGCGGTTTTGCCAAAGTGGTCGACGTTGCGCCAGACGTTCGGATCCACGCCCGCTTCGAGCAGCACCTTGATGATCTCGCGGTCGCCATACCGTCCCGCCCAGATCAAGGGCGCCGGCCCGTCTCCCACGGGATTTGCTGCCTTTGGCTCGTCTCTCAGCAGTTCCCTTACACGGTCGGCGTCTCTGTCCATAATCGCCCCGAAGATGTCCTGCGATACCCCGCGCTCCAAGAGGGCCTGGACGCCCGCGTCATCCCCCATGGAACGTACTGCCAGGAGTGGCGTATATCCCTGCGGGTCACTCGCATTCACATCCGCGCCCCGCTCAAGCAGCAGGTTGAATATCTCCCGATTTCCCGCCGCGAGAATCAGCGGTACCTCACCCTCGGGCCAGCGCGGGTCGGCCTTCTTCGTACGATTCAAGAGAGACGGGTCGGCGTCCAGCAGCTCTCGCGTCTCGCGCAGCATCCCCATTCGGATCGTGTGCTGGATACCATACTATGCCCCCGCCTCGATCAGCAGCTTGAATATCTCCTTGCGCCCGTGACTCACCGCTGTGCTGACCGGGTTGTAGTCGACCCCTTCATGCCCACCCTTTTCGGGATCGGCCCCGTTCTGGAGCAACAGCCTGACCATACCCACTCTTCCCGCCCACGCAGCCGCGTCGAGAGCTGTTGATCCTACGGTGTTTTCGTTTCCGCCCACCGCGTCGATGTCAGCTCCGTGGTCGATCAGCAGCTGGGCGACCTGAAGGTGGGGTTCATGGGGATTCGCACCGTCTTCGACTTGATGAGGAGCGGAACGGTGGAGCAGGGTATCCCCCTCCTCGTAGTCGCTGCAGACGCGAACGTGGACAAGCCCTGGATCGTCGTCGAGCAGCGCCCGCACCCGGCTAACGTCTGCATCCTCGACTGCCTTGAGAATTGCCGCGACCGGCTCCGGGAGATCTCCTTCGGGGAATACCGGCCCCTGCTTCCCGGATGAGACTGCCTCTACGTGCCGCTTGAGGGCCTCCCAGTCGGGAAAGCCGTACTCAATAGCAAGTGTGCGTTGGGCGTCCTTGAGGCCGAGCTTGGCCCCGAAGACCTGTTCGTCCGATAAGCCCGCCAATTGGGGCAGCGACTCTCGGAAGCGATGGGCCGCATCGGGTTCCTGAGACTTGAAGGCCCTCCACAGGTCCTTCGCCTGATTCCGAAGCTGCCTGAGGTTGGGATTGGACGGCAGCGATAGATGAGGGGACATGAGACACTCCTTCCACTAGCCTGCGGTCCGCGTGCATCAGGCAGAAAGAGCGTCGAGTGATCGACAGCTGCGTCGGCTAAACGGCGAGGTGGCCTCAGGCCTTTCCGCGGACTTGGCGGCTCCCTCAAGAGCAACGGAGCGACAGTACCAGACCAAACGAGTCCCCGTCAATCGGCTCTAGGCCTTTGTAACTGTTCAGTCTCCGTGAGTTGCATTGCGAAGACTCCCTCTCTGTGTCTCTCCCTCGCCGGGGGGGAGATTGTAGATTCTTCGTCGCTTCACAGAATGACAGTAGGAGGACAATTCCTAGATATCTCACCGACTCTGACCAGTTACACGCCTTTCTAGTCACTCGCACGCAAAGCGTGTCCCGGACCCTAATTCGGGGGAGACCCACGTTTAGCCCCAGCATCTGTCATTCCGAACGCAGCGAAGCGCATTGAGAAATTTATGATCCTCGCCCCGCAGGCGTCGCCCCTTAGCAGCAGCGGCCCCCCGACTACGACGCTTCGTCATTGACTCCTCAGCGACCTCCGGGCTCAAACAGTCCCTCCCCAGCCCCTCACGCCCCAATTTTGTAATCACCGCAGGAAGCGGTAAACTGGTATTGCGGGACGTTACAGACTGACCGAAAACGCCTCGCACGCTCAGATTATGGCAACCATCGTTCAAAAATACGGAGGGACCTCCGTCGCCGATGCCGGGAAGATCAAAAGCGTCGCGCGACGGATCGCCGACGCACGCCATCGTGGCGACCGTGTGGTAGCCGTCGTATCCGCAATGGGCGACACCACCGACAAACTCATCGAGCTGGCTGGTCAGGTATCGAGCCGTCCCGAGTCACGTGAACTCGACGCGCTCCTTTCCACGGGCGAGCAGATGAGTTGCACCCTCGTCGCCATGGCCCTCAAGTCTCTCGGACTCGACGCCGTAAGTCTCAGTGGCGCCCAGGCCGGCATCCGCACCGACTCGCGGTATGGAAAGGCCCGGATCGCCGCGGTCGAGGGCGGACGCATCCAGGGCGAACTCGAAGCCGGTCGCGTCGTGGTCGTGGCGGGGTTTCAGGGCATCACCCAGGGCATGGATGTCACTACACTTGGCAGGGGGGGGGCTGCCCTTTTCGCCGCCCCCCCCGCCGCCGCCCTCGGTGCCGCAGCCCGCGG
>JAPOPA010000133.1 GCA_026713145.1 Chloroflexota bacterium | reverse complement strand
TCGTGGGAGAGAGCTTGCCCCGTACCCCGATACGGGGGCTAGAGCCTGCCCCGTACTCGATACGGGGGGGAGGGTCAGCCCCCCACTTGACACACCAGAACATCCGTGCCACTATGAATACATCCGACCAATACAGTCAACCGAAATACCTCTGCTCCCATCAAAGAGCGAAAGAGGCATAATGTCCCAAAATGTCCCGAAATGTCCCTCAAATTCTAAGGCCCTAGGACCGTTTCAATCTGAATGTGACAGTCGAATCGAGTGGCGTCTTATCCCCTCTCCCGTCGTGGGAGAGAGCTTGCCCCGTACCCCGATACGGGGGCTAGAGCCTGCCCCGTACTCGATACGGGGGTGAGGGTGTTTCGAGTAAGCTACCATAATCATGTGGAACCGGGATTTGCCACCAAGACTGGAGGCACGCTATGTTCCTTCGTCCCTTCCGACTCCAGCCATCCCGGGGCCAGGGCGTTCTTCGTCTCCCATGCGCCGACCTGTCTGCAACCGCGATGTGGAACACGCCAGTGCCGTTGCCGAGCCCTTCCCAAGGCCGCCCGTGTTCCTGCCTGGCACGCAGACGGACCTTGTTCCATGATATGAGTCGTCGAGCCTACTAGCCCTCCCTTGGCTTGAACAAGGGCTGGCGAGCCGCTCTGTTCCTCTCCATCCGCGTGTTCGAGTCCTCCAACGGGAGCGACACCCTCACGCCGCCGCGCCTGTGCGACTCGATGAACCCGAAGATGAGCTCCGTGCTCGCGTAGGCCACACGAACGCCGCCCCTGGGAGGCTCTCCCGTATCGAGCGAGTGGACGAGGTCCTCGATCAGCCTGAGTGTTGAACTCCGCTGGGGAAAGTCCGGGAACGCTCGGCGCAGAGTCAGCGCCCTGGCGTCATGGTCCGCCGGGTCTGCAATCCGAAAGTCCCATTCGCGCCCATCCCGTATCGCCCTGATCCGTCCTCGCGTCCCGACCGCCTCGCCCTCGCCTGACTGGTTGCTCAGCAGGGCGTAGATGGTGACGCCGTTTTCCAGCTTGATGACGCCTTCTCCCGGCGGGTCCTCCGTGAGAGTATCGCCTTCGAACACGGAGTTGGGCACGGCGAGATTGCCCTGCACCCAGCTCGCAGGAACGTCGCCGCTCAGCCGCAGCGCGAGATCGAGCGAGTGACTCGCCGCATTGAAGAGATGGCCGTTGTTATACAAGATGATCGACTGGAGATCGCCGATGCTCCCGTCGTCGATGAGCTCCTTCACCTTGTCGTAGGCAAATTCCCATCGCCGGTTTGTGCCCAGGTTAAATGCCACGTTGTTCCGCTCGACCGCCTCCACCATCGCCCTCGCGTCGCTCATGGAAGCCGCCATCGCCTTTTCGGCGTAGATGGCCTTCGCCCCGTGTTCAGCAGCGTAGGTGACGATTTCGGCTCGCTGCTCCGGCTGGGTCGCCACGCTGACGATGTCGGGCTGTTCCTTGTCGATCATCTCCCGGTAGTCGGTGTAGAGCCCTTTCGACGGCACTCCGTAGCGCTTCCCCGCCTGCTCCAGAACGTCGGGCCGAAGGTCGGAGCAGGCGACGAGTTCGGTCCTGTCGCACGCCTCATACCCCGCCGCGTGGGAGTACGGCTGGCGGAACCGCGATGTTCCTCGCTGCTCGTTGTCGATGAATGCTCCCATGCGACTGCATCCGACCAGTGCGGCTCGGTAGGTCTTCATTGCCCTCTCCCACATATGAAATTGGCCCCAAGCGTACATGTCCAAATGCCATGCGTAAAGGGAGCATCGACGTGCCCCGCGACGCCCCATCTGCTTGACACCCAAAGGTGTATCCCATAGGCTGAGCGTCAGATACAAGGTTGCGACGGAGGAGGATTTCTCAGCTATGGGCTATAAGTTCGATCACGTACATTTGAAGTCGTGCGATCCCGGTATGGCTGCAGACTGGTACGTCAAGGCATTCAACTTCAAGATCACGAGCGACGCCGTGCGTCCTTGGGGCGATCGGTTCATCCGATGCGAGTCCGAAGACGGCGTGGTCGTGAACATCTCCGGCGCTCGGAACGAGGAGAAGATGGGCCCGAGCGACGCCGGCGCGCATTATGGGCTCGAGCACTTCGGCATAGCAGTCGACGACGTGGCGGAGGAGATAGATCGTCTGAGGGGCCTCGGCGCGGGGCTCATGGAAGGGCCGGTTGACGTTCCGGGAGGGCCGGTCATCGCCTTCATCAAGGCGCCGGAGGGCAGCCGCATCGAGCTGCTGAAGTGGCGATAGCGACTGGGCTGCCCTCCGCAGGCCGGGAGACCGGGCTCGCGGCGTGCTGATTTGGGAAGAAATAAAGACCGTCTATAGGCGGGTCGCCGGTGTCCTGAAACTCGACCCTCGAGTATTCACCGAGATACATGCCGACCCCCAGTCCACCTACCAAGCCGCCGCGGTGGTGTATATTTCTTCACTGCCACTGGCCAATCAGATTCCGGGCGGCTGGGTGACCACGTTGTTGGTGCCCTTTGCGTTCATCGCTTGGTGGATTGTCGTTGCGTTCGTCATCTACTGGCTCGCCACGTCGTTCTTCACGAAAGAGGACTCTGTCCCGACCGCCTTTGCTCCGGTTGCAAGGGGTATCGGCTACGCGATGGCCCCGCGCATCTTACAAGTATTTCTCATTGTCCTTGTGTTGCCATTCCCCCTCGGTCGTATCATCCAATTACTGACATTCGGCTGGATGTTCGCCGCCATGGCCGTTTCCACACACATCGCGCTGGGTCGACCGTCGTATGCCCGCGTAACCATTATCATCGCGCTCGCAATGCTCCCGATCATCATCTTGGAGCCGTTCCTGCTGGGCGGACAGCGCTGACCGATCTATCGAATCGAGAGG
>JAPOPA010000180.1 GCA_026713145.1 Chloroflexota bacterium | reverse complement strand
TTGAGACGTGTCCGTTCCGATTTATTCAACTCCACCTTGTACTGGAGAGCAGGCATGTCTTCGTATGTCCTCCTTATGGGATCATACACAAGACTAACCTATTTCTTATATTTGTCAAATATACCTAGAAACGGTACTAGTAGACCGACCTCTTTGAAGTGACGGGTAGCAATTCGGGTCTGATTCTCGTTGTGTTCGACTGGGCGGGTTTCAAACCCGCCCCTACCGAGTGACGGTCTCATTACCCTTTAATATTAGATTGTTGAACCACTAATACTGTTGGAACAGGCGGCCCCATTCCGTCTTCATCGCTGCGCGGATGCGACGGCGTCCGATGAAGCGCATCCAGTAGGTGTTGTGATAGAGGTTGGACGCAACGAACGACCAAGGTGCGATCGGCGACCTGAGTAAGAAATTCTCCAGCGGCTTGAGGGGGCCCCAGTAGATGAGCTTCTGGCCCTTGCTGGCTAATGTGTTCTCGGTGCCACCCATCTTCCAGTCGACTTCCGAGATGTCCTCGCCGACGATCTCGATGTCCTGCACCTCCCCAGTGCCCAGGCCCATCTCGTGGGCGAGTCGGATGAACTTTATGCTCATGGGGTCGAAGCCCATCATCTTTGCAGATACGGCGTCGACGGCGACCTGATCGGCTCCGGCGATGATGACGTTCTTCACGTGCCACCTCATGGCGCGTGGGCCAGGCCCATCGCCCACGAACGTCCCGTCCGTAACGGCGAACATGCCGGGGTGAATCTCTTTCTGGATGCTCAGGAGGTCGACGAGCGTCTCGTGGATGACCGAGTGGGTCCAGTGGCGCCTACGGTTAAGGAGTCCGCCGAAGGCGTTTTTCATAGCGCCGGTGATAGTTGTGAAAACGTGCGTCTTCATCGTTGGCAGGTGGATGATGTTCTTTCCGAAGAACATCTCCGGGACCTGGAAGCCCTCGGGGTAGATGCCGTCAAGGGCGATCATCTTGGCCTTGGGCTTGAAGTCGACCCACCTGACGGGAGGGAAGTCGAGAAAGACGCTCTCGAGGCCGTGCTTACGTTCCACGGCCTCATGCTTGTTCTTGAGCGCGCCCTCGACGGGGTCCACGACAACCGTTCCGTTGTGCGCGGGGATGAGGTCGGAATAGCCGTCCTGATTCAGGGTCTGGATGACGCCGTCAAGCTGCCACGGGCTAGTGGAGCACGCCGGGTAGTAGTGCTGCCAGGAGATGTTGGCCTTGAGGAGCGTTGCGAGGCCCTTGGTCAGGAACGACTCGTACTCGGCCAGGCGCATTGCGCGGCCGATGTCGTCGATTACGGTCTCGGGCGATGTGTAGACGACCGCGACTTTCGGCTTGGCCGGTCTCGCAACGCTCACGTGGCTATTCCAGGAAGTCTCGCAGCTTCTTCGAGCGGTTGGGCTGTCGCAACTTTCGGAGCGCCTTTGCCTCGATCTGCCGAATGCGTTCGCGGGTGACTCCGAAGTCACGACCCACCTCTTCCAGGGTCCGACCGCGTCCGTCCTCCAGGCCAAACCGCAGCTGCAGGACACGTGCCTCACGCTCGCTCAGCGTGTAGAGGACGTCGTCGACTTGTTCTTTCAGCAGCTGGTAAGAGGCGGCCTCGGAAGGAGCTAGGGCGCTGCGGTCCTCGATGAAGTCGCCCAGGTGGCTGTCTTCCTCTTCGCCTATGGGCGTTTCGAGGGAGACGGGTTCCTGCGATATCTTGAGAATCTCGCGCACCTTCTCCGGGGTGATCTCCATACCTGAACCGATTTCCTCGCTGCTCGGCTCGCGACCGTATTCCTGGACGAGGCGTCGGCTGACGCGAAGGAGCTTGTTGATCGTCTCGACCATGTGCACGGGTATGCGAATCGTGCGGGCCTGGTCGGCGATGGCCCTCGTGATGGCCTGACGGATCCACCACGTGGCGTAGGTGCTGAACTTGTAGCCCTTGCGGTAGTCGAACTTCTCAACGGCGCGGATAAGGCCGATGTTGCCCTCCTGGATCAGGTCGAGGAGAGACATACCGCGCCCTATGTATTTCTTGGCGACGCTGACCACGAGGCGAAGGTTGGCCTCAGCCAAATGGTTCTGCGCCGTGGCACCCTCGGCCTTGACTCGCGCGAAGAACCCGTTGAAGAGGATCTCGTGCGTGTCCAAGTGCCTCGTGAAGTCGAGCTCGTTTATCTGCTTTTTGACGTCATCCATCGTGGCGGAGTCGTCGAACTTCGTCATGATTTCTGGCGGCAAGAGCCGTGTATCCAGCGAAAGCTCCTGAATGAGCTGCTTGGCCTCGTCTTGCGAGACGTTCATCGCGTCCTCGGCGAAGATCATCAACTCTTCCGTGATGTCGCCATCGAGGACGCCGCGGAAGTCTTCGTCTTGCACGATTTCCTTGAAGGTAAGCTCACCCGGCAGCCCGCCGTACTTGCTCAAGGCATTCGCCAGCTCTTGCCCCTCGACTGCGCGGGTCAGCAGCTGGTTGACTATTTGCCAAGCTCGGGGCGGACGGCCCTCGGGACTGGTCAACTCTTCTTCAAGGCGCTCGATGTGCTTCGAGGCCTCCATCTGGCGAGCCAGGTGACGTTCGTCGGCGGCTTTCAGGAGACTGACGCGGCCGATCTCTCGGAGGTACATGCGGACGGGGTCGTCGATCATTTCCGACGACTCGATACTCTCCTGCCACGCGGCCTGGGCCTCGGCCTCCGCCTCTTCTCGCTGCTCCGCCTCAACATCCGCATCGGACGGCTCATTTGAGGCGTCCTGGGTTGAGGCAGCCGGGTTTATCACGCCCTCTTCGTCGTCCGACATACGTCTGCTCTCGGGAGTTCCGTCCACACCGAATATCTGGCCCGAACTGTCGCCGGCCAGATCCCGAAGCAAGTCTCGATCATCGTCACGTCGCTTGGGACGCTCGACATCCATGCAGAATCCTCCAGTTTTGTTTCGTGCTGTTTGCGAACCAGGACACGCTATTATACGACTTTTTCACCGATGCGGTTTTTCTCGTACGCCTACGAGGTAGCTTTCCTTGAGCTTGGAGTTGACGCTTGTGATTGAGTCTTTGACTTCCTGGGGTAGCTGAGCGCCAGGTTCGAGTTCCAAGGACTCCACGATTTCCGCCTGCCGGTCTCTCAAGTAGCGCTGCTGCAGCCGAGTTAGCGCATGTTCAACAGCCTTTGGCGCCGATTGGCGGGTCGTGGGCTTAATGTCGCTCTCGGTCAGTCGTGTAAAGTGATCGAGGAGGGACTCGTCGAGGCGGCGTTGCAACTCATCTATTGTACCCGTAGCGAGCAGTAGAGTAAATAGCTCACGGTTCTCCGTTCGGTTGAATTCATCGGGGGTATGGTCTCCCACAACTTCGATCAGTTCGGGCCAGTGGAGCAGGGCCGCCAGTACGAACTCCTCGAGCGGCTCGCGTTCGCCCGAAGCAAGGGGAGACACCGTCGTGCTCGAAGGCGGGGCGTTCGACTGAGCACTTGCCGGACGACGCTCTCTCGTCGCGGGACGCAGCTTTCCGATGCTGGCCTGGAGCTGCTCTCTCGTGACGCCGAGGCTGTCTGCCAGCTGACCAAAATAGCGGTCTTGCTCGAAGGCGTTGCCCATCGAGACGATGATTGGCATGAGGGCCTCCGCCGCCCTGCCCTTCCCTTGAGGCGTGCTCAGGTCGTGGCGTCGCGCCATGGCGGGAATGACGAAGTCCATGTATGGAACGGCAGACTTGACGATCTCGTCCCACGCCTCGACGGATTCGCGGATGATGTCATCGGGATCGCTTCCTTCGGGAAGGACGGCGATGCGGAGGGCGACCTCTTCCCGCTGGCCGAACCTGCGCCGCTCCATGGCACGCCACGATGCTTCGAGACTTCGGAGGGTGGCCTCCTGACCCGCGGCGTCGGCGTCGAGGGCCAGAACGACCGTCTTGGCAAGACTTCGGACGAGATAGACCTGTCGCTCGGTGAGGGCCGTTCCCATTGATGCCACGACGTTCTTTCGCTCGTTTTGGTGAGCCGCAATCACGTCCATGTACCCCTCGACGATGACGGCGGTCTCGTGCTCGCGTATGGCCGATGCCGCCTTGTCGAGTGCGTACAGGGTGGCCTGCTTGTCGAAGATCGGTGTCGCAGCGGTGTTGATGTACTTGGGGTTGGAGCCGTCCAGGGAGCGCCCTCCGAATCCCGCGACCCGGCCCCGGCGGTCGAGAATCGGTACCATGAGCCGCCCGAAGAAGAAGTCCCGGACGTTTCCTTCATCGTCGCTACGGAGCAGTCCCGCCTCAGCGGCGTGTCCCAGATTTGCGTCCAGAGTAGCGAGGTGTGTGCGGAGCCGGTCACGTCCCCTGGGACTATAACCGAGCTGGAACTCCTCAATCGCCTTTTCGTCGATGCCGCGGTCGTTGAGGTACTTGAGCGCCGCCCTGCCCTCGGGAGACTTGAGCATTTCGTTGAAGTAGCGGGCCGCCTCCTGATTGACGCGGAACAGCGCCTCATCGCGGTCGACTTGCTCCTTCGGACGCGTGGAGACCTCAACGCCGGCGGTGTCGGCGAGCCGTCGAAGCGCCTCCCCGAACTCGACGTTGTCCTTGCGCATGACGAAGTTGAAGATGTCTCCGCCTGTCGCGCAGGCGCCGAAGCAGCGCCACGTCTGACGCTCAGGGCTGACGGTGAAGGAAGGCGTCTTCTCCGTGTGGAAGGGACAGCGCGCCTTAAAATTGCGTCCGGCCTTCCTCAGGGGGACGTGGCCGGATATCACTTCCACGATATCCAGTTTGTCCCGTATGTCATCGACTACGGACATGCCTGCTCCGTTCCAACGTCTCTTCCGCTAGCCGATCCGATTCAGGCGCCGGAACCGTTTTCGGAAGCCTCTACCTGCTCATAGGCGAACCTCGCCACTCGGTCGATAGGCTCACCTGCCGTTTCGACATGCGTCCCGATATGGTCGATTGTAGCGCGGAGATCGACGAGGCAGTCGGCGACGGACTCCCAGTCGCCGGCGCTGTCGACGAGATCATCGAGACGAGTAGCCAGGGTCTTATGCGCGGACCAAATGTCTCCGAGGTCGGTGCAGAGCGTTCCCAGGTCCTCATCGAGTTCCTCCGGCAAACCCATCTCTTTAAGACGTATAACGATGGCGTGGGCCATTAGGGCCGTCCGCCGGGCGTGAGGGAGGTCGGGGGTAATTTCCGTCATGTTTCGCCTCGTCTACTCGTCTCCAACATAGTGTGCTACATACATCGTCCAGAGTTCGCGAATCTCTTCCAGTGTTTCCATTTGCGGATTCGGCTGCATCTCGTTGACGTTCTCGAAGACTCCCTTCCAAAGATCGTCGACCTCTCGCCGCCAACGGGCGTATTCAACTCCGTGCGTATCACGCTGCATCGCTTCGAGGTGCTCTTGAATCAGCTTCGTCCGGTTGCTAACGAGTCGAGTCAATACGCGGTCGTTCGGGGTCATCAGACCCTTCTCATGGCAAAGACCTTGCCAATGCCGGGCTCGATGCGTTCCGCCATGCGGATGGCGTACTGATCCGTCATCCCTGCGATGTAGTCGACCACCGCCCTCTCCTCGTCGTGGTACTCGCCCGGTATTGTACTCCGATTGTCATCGAAATGCCGGTACAGCAGGCGAACAATCTCGCGGGCTGCGACTCCCTCCGCACCCTGGTCTTTGGGCACGTAGAATCGCTCGAACATGAACTCGCGCAGGACGTTGACGGTCTCGCGCATTTCGCCGCTCATACGGATGGATGGGCGAGGGTCGAGACCGTTCTCGCCGGCGGCGTCCCATGACGCAGACACGATGTCGGTCACCATGGAGTCGATCCGCTTCGAGTGCCTGTCGCCAAGCCGTTCCGTCACCACCTTCGGCAGATCTTCGGACTTGAGGACTCCCGCGCGGAAAGCGTCGGCGAGATCGTGGTTGAGATAGGCGATGGCATCGGACAGTCGAACGATCTGCGCCTCCAGAGTCAAGTCTCCCGGGACGGCGCCGCCCATGACATCGCCTCTGGGCTTGGAGTGACTCGCTATGCCCTGCCGGACATCGAATGTCAGGTTCAGTCCCCGCCCCTTCCGTTCGAGCTTTTCGACGATGCGAAGGCTCTGGCTGGCGTGGGTGAAACCGGCAGGGTGAAGATCATCGACCTCCTTCTCGCCGACGTGGCCGAACGGAGTGTGGCCGAGATCGTGGCCAAGCGCGATGGCCTCGGCCAGGTCCTCGTTGAGGTTGAGCGCGCGGGCTATGGTCCGGGCGATCTGCGACACTTCGAGGGTGTGCGTCAGACGAGTGACGTAGTGGTCGCCCGACGGAGCGATGAAGACCTGCGTCTTGTGCTTCAACCGCCTGAACGCCTTGGAATGGACAATACGGTCGCGGTCGCGCTGGTACTCGGTGCGAACGTCCGACGGGCTTTCCCGTTGCTCGCGTTGGCTGTCCTTAGAGCGCGCTGCGAAGGGCGAATACGACTCCTCGCGCAGCTCCAAACGATGTCTAACGACGGCAAGATTCACGAAACGGGGAGGTCCTCAAACTCGGAGTGTATCGGTCCGTTGATACAGGTCGTCTAGAGGGCGATAGCATACCACAAGGTTATGCTATCCGCCCGTAGCGGCGAGCCCGACGATGGAGTACCATTCCACGACGATGAAGCAAGCTGTTGTCGAGAAACTGTAATGTCAATGGAGCTGTTCGATCTCACGGACAAGGTCGCCTTCGTAACGGGCGGGAACGGAGGCATCGGCCTAGGTATCGCCAAGGGACTTGCCGGTTTGAAGGCCTCCGTCGTCGTGGCCGCGAGGAACGAGGAGAAGACAGTCTCCGCAGTGCAGTCGCTACGGGCCCTTGGCTCGGACGCTGTGGGCATCCACCTGGACGTATCCGACGAGGAGTCGATCAAGGAGGCGGTGGCCGAGGCAGTCGAATGCTACGGGCGTCTCGACATCCTCGTCAACAACGCGGGGACGACGGTACGCAGCCGGCCTGAGGACTACGCGGCGGAACAATGGGATCTCGTGCAGGACATTAACCTGCGTGGGGCGTTTCTGTGCTGCCGCGAGGCGTACCCGCACATGGTCAAGCAAGGGGGAGGGAAGATCATCAACATCGGCTCGATGACCTCCATCTTCGGCCTCGACTGGGGCGCGCCGTACGCGGCAAGCAAGGGAGGAATCGTCCAACTCTCGAAGAGCCTCGCGATTGCATGGGCCAAGGACAACATCCAAGTCAACGCCATTTTGCCGGGTTGGATAGAGACGGATTTGACCGCGCCGCTGCAGGAGCGGTTCCCCGACCGACACGCACAAATCACGTCGAGAATACCCGATGGTCGCTGGGGCGTTCCGACGGACTTCGAGGGGATTGCGGCATTCCTGGCAAGCGGCGCGTCTGACTACGTCACCGGAACGGCGATTCCGGTTGACGGCGGGTATTCCGTGTACTAGGAGTGGACTTTGACCGCCGAGCTAGTCTTTTCGGATGCAACCGAGCTGGCCGAACGCATCAGGTCGAAGGACGTGTCGCCGGTGGAGGTAGTCCAAGCACACTTCGACCGGACCGACTCGGTAAACCCGGTCATCAACGCCATTGTCGTGCCGAATGAATTGGCGCTCGAGCACGCGCGCGACGCGGAACGGGCAGTGATGAGCGGCGACTCGCTCGGACCTCTGCACGGCGTTCCCTTCTCGGTTAAGGAGGTCTTTGACACCGAGGGCATTCGCAGCACGAGAGGTTCGCTGCTGTATGCAGACCGAGTCCCCGATTCGGACGCGACAGCCGTGCGACGGCTCAGGGATGCGGGCGCGATTGTCATCGGGAAGACGAATTGCCCGGAGTTCGCCCTAGCGGCGGAAACGGTGAATGACCTCTTTGGCAGGACGCTCAATCCGTGGAACCTCGATAGGACAGCGGGTGGATCCAGCGGGGGGGAGGCGGCGGCGATATCGGCGGGACTCTCGCCGCTGGGTATCGGGACAGATCTCGGCGGCTCGAACAGGCTACCGTCCCACTACTGCAACATCGTCGGCTACAAGCCGACTCACGGCCTGATCCCTCAGACAGGCGCATGGCCGGAGATCATGTCGCGCCGGATGCACGTTGGCCCCATCGCGAGGTCGGTGCGGGACATCGCCCTGTCGCTCATCGTCATGAGCGGCCACGACCATGTCGATCCGTATGCTCTCGGAGGGAGCGTCGACGAGATGCCGTGGTTCAGAGCGGCGTTACCTCCCCTGCGAGTCGGCATGATGACGGAAGGCCCTTTCGAGCCGGTTATGGGCGAGATCCAGGATGTAGTGCGCAAGGCCGGTTCCGCGCTGGAATCGTTGGGTTGCGTCGTGGAGGAGGTCGGATTCGACTGGCACGACCGGCTCCCCATTGATTTCACGATGGATATGCTGATCGTGGAAGCAGACCACTACTTCAAGCCGTTCGTGGAAGGCAGGGAGGACGAGCTGTCCGGTTCTATCTCAGCCCTGCTCAATTCGCCGATGCCGTCGATGGCCGATTATCTTGGCTCGTTCGACAAGCACGAATCGGTCTCACGCGACGTCACGGCGTTTTTCGCCGACCACGACCTACTCTTGCTGCCGACCTCTCCGGTAACGGCTCCGCCGCACGACAGCGTCGAGTTGGACGTTGATGGTCGCACGGCAGGGGCAGGCCACGCGGCCAACATTACTGCGACCTTCGGGATGACTGGTCATCCCGCCATCTCCGTGCCGTTCGGGATGTCGTCGGACGGGATGCCGATAGGCGTCCAGATTGCGGCAGGCCACCTGAACGACCGTCTCCTGCTCCACGCGGCGGCGGCGCTGGAAGCGCTGTCGGAGACGGCAGCGGCGAGGCCGCCGATAGGCTGAAATCACTCACCGTACTCTCACGAGGGGAAGACATGAAAGAAAGACGACTGCTCTTCTACAACGACGCTAGACACTCGTATATCTACTACTACGACCCTCCGCTCCGGCTTGAGGATGCATGGAAGCCGGTCGACGAGGTCGTGGGTACGGGCGTAGACACGCTCGTGTACGGGTTCGGCGCTGGGCCGACGATGTTTCACAACACGAACGTCGGGGAACGATGGGGGGACCACTTGGAGTCCTTTCCCATAGTTGCGGGATGGAGGGCATACGAGAACATCAAGAGCCTGAACGAGCGGGGGCTGGACCCACTCAAGGTCTTGATCGACAGGGCGCACGAGAAGGGCGTCGAGTTCTTCGGGTCGCTGCGACAGTCGCACCAGGCCGACCCGGCAGATCAAGACGACGAGGTCGGCTGGATGTTCAACTGGCAGTTTCGTATTGACCATCCCGAATGGTGCCTAAAGGGCCGTGGGAGACACGCTTTCGACTGGACGCACCCGGAGGTGCGCGCCGAGCGGTTCGCGCTGATCGAGGAGACGGTCAACGAGTACGACGTGGACGGGTTCGAAATAGACTGGACCTTCTGGCCTCACTACTTTAAGGACGATGAGGCGGAGGGGAAGGCGCACATTTTGACCGAGTTCATGTCCGAGGTGCGGAAGGCGGTCGCCGCGGCGGGGGCCAAGAGGGGCAGGCCCATCGCACTGGGCGCTCGAGTGCTCCCAACCCGCGAAGGCAATATGGCGGCGGGCATGGACGTGACCGCGTGGATCGAGCAAGGTTCCCTGGACTTCGTCGTGCCCACGGTCTATCAGGACAGACAACTCGACGCTGACCTGCCGTTTGAGTGGATCGTCGACATTGCCCATTCAAACGGGTGCAAGGTCTACTCGACGCTGCACGATCAGGTCGGAAGCGACAGCGACGTTCATGCGAATCTCGACCACTACCGGGCGGGGGCGGCGTCGCATCGTGCAAAGGGGGCCGATGGTGTTTACCTGCCGTGGTTCAAGTGGCCTCACGGCCCTGAAGAGCGCGACCTGCTAGGCAAGATCGGCGACCCGAAATTGCTCTTTCAAGGGTCGAAACACTACGTCGTCCGGCAGGACTTTGAAGTCTCCGCCGAGCAGTTCTACGGTGCGCAACTTCCAGCCAAGATCGAGGTCGGCGATGACGCGGATCCGACAACCGTCGGCTTCTACATCGCCGACGAGTTCGACACCGACACGAGGTCCACGCTCCGGCTGACCATCTACGATCACACGATCCACGACGAGACTGTCGTCAGGTTGAACGCCAGGGACCTACCCATCTCAAGCGCATGGAGGACGACACACGGTTTCACGCACGTCGTGCTCGACTTCCCGCTGGAATCGGGCGCGCTCAAGACCGGGCGCAATCACGTCTCGATTTCGATTCGGTCGAGACCGGGCAACCTCGGCACCGAGCTGCCGCGCCTCGACGGGGTGGAGGTCATGGTCGAATACCCGGAGCCTGAGGACTTCTTGTAGTCAGTGCTCCGATCACGGGACCGACGGCAGTATGGAAACAATTCCGCGATAGGGCAACAAAAAAGGGACAACAAATGAGCAATCGACGACTGATCTTCTATGACGACGCACGGCACTACCACTACTACGTGTACGAGCCGCCGATGAGCATGCCCGAGGCAACGGCGACCATCGATGCGGTCGCGGGTACCGGTGTGGACACGTTCGTTTGGGGCTTCGGAGTCGGGCCGACGGTCTTTCACAACTCGAAGCACGCCGACGTGTTCGCGGCGCACCTCGATGTGATCCCAGACGTCGCGAGCTGGCGGGCGTACGAGAACACTATGAGCCTCATCAATCGAGGGTGCGACCCGCTGGACGTGATGATCGACCGCGCGCACGAGGTCGGCATGGACTTCATCGGCAGTCTTCGGCTGACCCACTCATCCGATCCTGCGGACGTAAAGAACGCCCACAACTGGCAATTCAAGATCGACCACCCTGAGTGGGTGCTCAAAGGCGACGACTCGCCGGACCGCAAGAACGCATTCAACTGGGTTTACCCGGAGGTTCGAGCCGAGAGATTCGCCATCGCGGAGGAAACGATAGCCCGATACGACGTGGACGGCCTCGAACTGGACCTGACCTTCGGCCCCTACTACTTCGAGGCTGATGAGGTAGCGGAGAACATGCACGTCTTGACGGACTTTCTGCGGGACCTGAGGGGTATTGCGAAGAAGGCCGGTGAGAATAAGGGCAAGTCCATCGAAATTGGGGCGAGAATTCTACCGACACTGGAGGCCAACAACGACACCGGCTTCGATATTGAAACGTGGTTGGAAGAGGGACTGCTCGACTTCGTCGTTCCCAACGTTTACAGTCACATGCCGATCGACCCCGACTTCCCGTTCGAGTGGGTGCGCGACCCTGCACACAAAGGAGCCTGCGAGGTCTACCCGGCCATGGGGTCGGTACTGGGGGCGAACCGCGAGGAGTACGCGGGACTGGAGTACTATCGCGCCGCGGCGTCAGCCTACTGGAGTCGCGGGGCGGATGCTCTCTACCTGCCATGGTTCGCGTGGCCCATCGGCCCTGAGCAACGGCAAATCCTCACTGAGATCGGCGATCGCGACGTTCTGTTCGAGAAGCCGAAACGGTTCTACATGGCCCCACGACAGGACCAGTGCGTCAATTTCGGATATGAGGCTCCCCTACCCGTTCAACTCGATGCAGGGGCGGACGCGACTCCCGCCGAGGTATGTCTGACAGTTGCCAAGGACTCCGGCGTCGCGGACGCGACATTGACGCTGAAGCTGGGCGAATCGACTTCCCACGACGGGATGAGCGTCAGCTTGAATGGGTTGGAACTGTCCCTCGACGACGCGACCTACACGACGTACGGCTACAGCTACTCGACACTGGAGATTAGGCTTGACTGGGACGATCTCGTCGATGGGGTCAATGAGCTATCCGTCGCCGTATTGTCCCGGCCGGCCGGACTGTCGAGTGTAGTTACCCTGGAGGGCGTTGAGATAGCCGTCGACTACGTCACGCCGAAGCAGCCGTAGTCAGCGCAGACTTGGGCGATCTGCGAGCAAGAGCCGTCGTATCTAGCTTCCGGGCGGCTGGTACCCCACAGACATCTTGACCGCCTCATCCACCGTCTCCGGCGTGACCAGCACCGTCGTCTTGATAGAGGCGGCGCCTGAGGCTCCAATGGCCAAAGACGCAGCCGTGGCCGATACATCGTCGGGCAGGTCGACGACTGCGTAGAGGTCGCTGTCGCCGAAGGCGAAGTAGAACGCCTCTATGCTCCCTCCTATTTCGTCGACCAAGTTCTCGACATATTCCCGGCGTCCAGTGCCTCCCTCCTTTATGAGGCCGCTGAGTCCTTCTTTAGTATAGGATCCCTGAACCAAATATTTCGGCATTGCCATCCTCCTAAAGTGATAACTGGTCTAATCGACATTACCAAAGCATGAAAAGACCGGTCAATCCATTCCGCATGGGAATTGCACGCGTTTCTCTGGTGGGCCAAGTCGATCAGCCCAGCAGCACGCGTTCCTTTGTGTGCCGGAACATGCCTTCACGGTCGGGACGCGACAGGGCGGTCACTATGGCGATCGGCGGACCCACCCGGCCGACGAACATAGCGATTGTCAGGACGATCTGGCTTGGAACCGAGAGGTCTGCGGTGATCCCCGTGCTGAAACCGACCGTTCCAATTGCGGAGACTGTCTCAAATAGCAGGTCGACTATGTGATGGTCGCTCTCGAAAAAGGTGAGGACGATAGCGGTCGCGTAGATGCCAACAAAGCCGATGCTGACAACGACGAGGGCCCAAATTATCTGAACTGCGGGGACGCGCCTGCCGAATGCAACAGTTCTAGGTCGGCCTTGAAACGCTCCCATCATAGCGAACACGATGATGGCGAAGGTGTTTACCTTAATTCCCCCGGCGACCGACGCCGACGCGCCTCCGATGAACATGAGCGCCATATACAGAAGGTTTGTCTCCTCCCTTGTGTCGCTAAACCCTCCGGTTGAAAATCCGGACGTGCGGTTGACCGAGTGAAACAGCGAGTCGGTTATCTGATTGACGACGCTCAACTCGCCGAGCGTCTTGGAGTTGCCCACCTCGCCGAGGTAGTAGCCCACCGCTCCGACCAACAGCAGTGTGCCGGTGAAGACGAGCACGAGCTTGGAGTTCAGGGTGAGCCTGGAGAAGCCCCGCATTCGCACGACATCATCTATGACCCAGTAGCTGAGACTGCCAATGAGAATCAAGAGAGCGATCACGCCGATGACGATCCGGTCGGAGCGGAATTCAAGGAGGCTGTTCGCATCGGGGAACGAGACAAAACCGGCGTTGTTGAATCCCGAAACCCCCTGGAACAGGCCATGCCATACGGCTTCCCAGGGCTCGTAGATGAACGCGAACCGGATCGCCAGTATCAGGAACCCGACCAGTTGTATGGCCACGGCCCAAACAACGATGCGAACGGTGATCGCCGTTATGTCGGTGAACGTCGCGGTGCCTACCGTTTCGCGGATCACCAACCTTTGAGTCAGAGAGATCCGCTGTCCTGCGAGGATGAACAGTGTGCTGACGATGGTCATGATTCCCAGACCGCCGATAAACATCAGTAGCAGGATGACCGCCTGACCTCCCAGGGTCCAGTAGGTGCCGGTGTCCTGAACGATTAGTCCCGTGACTGTTGCCGCCGAAGTGGCAGTGAACAGAGCGTCTATAGGCGGAGCGTATCCATCCCCGTGATGTGAGAAGGGCAGGCTGAGCAGAATCGTTCCGATGGCGATCAGAGCGGCGAAGGCATATATGAGAATCAGTGAAGGGTTGAGGACGGTCGATGGTTGGCGGGCAGGTGTTAGCTCAATGTGGACGGGGCGCAGATTGTCCCGGCGGGGCCTTCGCACCACCACGTCTGCCGGCTTCGGTCTCCACTTGCCTACCAAACGCCGTCTCCACCCTGCGTTCCCCGCGAAACGCAGGCTCCCCATCCAAGTCTTTGCTAGCTCAGCCCCACTCTGCCGATTCCGCCGGGAGCGTCTCCGCCCGTAATCCAGTCCTTAATGATGTTGGCGTAACGCACTTCGGAATCGTCTTCCGGCCTGTAGCAAAAGACGCTCCTTGCGTTGCTGAGCGACCAGAACGCGCGAGTGTTGTTGCTGATGCCATAAATGATGTGGAACGGGACGCCATGTTCATTCTCAATGTTCGGCGTGTCTATCGCCTTCGTAAAGAGCTGGACCTGGTCGCGAACGCTCCAATAGCAGCCGAGCACTCGCTTGAAGGTAGCAGTGTCGTGTCCGTATCGCTCCGGATCGAGCTCTCGAGGGTGGCCGATGCGGACCATCACGACTTCCAACTTGCGGCCAACGTTGATGCCCTCGACGAGAATCTCCCGTCCCGACGGGTGGTCGAAGCTAGGGAATCCGCATGCGAACAGGAAGCCCATGACTTCCTGGGAAGACTTCGCCCAGCCGTAGAAGTTGTCGGACAGCGGAAAGTCGTAGGGGTGCACCACGTCCATCTTGCGCGCATGGATCAAGTTGTGCTCATACCAGTCGGCGGCGTGGTTCGACGTTGCGACAATTGCCCGGCGCACGCCTGCGTCGTACGCACATCGCAGGACGTTGTAAGCCATCTCGACATTTTGCTTTTCGATAAAGAAGTGGTCGATAGGGCTTCCGGACCGTGACTTATGTGCGAGGTGAATTACGGTGTCGACACCTTCGAAAAATTGCTCGTAACGCGAGCGGTCGGGGTCGATGAGGTCCACGACGTGGACTCCATCCACCTTATGACCCTCACGGTTCCTGTCGCTAACGTCGAGGAGAACCACATCGTATCTCTCCCGGATATCGTCGAGCATCCGGCCGGATACGTATCCGGTGGCGCCGGTTATCAGGACTTTGCGTATAATCACCTTATTTGTAGTCTCCTAGAATTGCATCGCGGCCATAAGAAGCCCAGTGGCACATCCACATTGGAGCTATGCGAAGGGGACTAGCTTCCCGCCCTGCCAGGTCCGATCTCTTTGCCAATCGGAAGATCGGCGGCGAAGCGCGATTCCGCGTCGTCTTCGGGACAGTATCCCAGCGCTTGCCTCGCGTTGACCAGTGACCAGTACGCCCTCGTATTGTTGCTTATTCCATACACGACGTGCCAAGGAACTCCGTGCTCGTTCTCGATGTTTTCGGTCTCTATAGCCTTTGTAAACAGCTGAATCTGATCGCGTTGACTCAGATACGAACCGAGACCCCGCTTAAGGCCGGTCTCGTTGCCCAAAGATCTGGCTACGTCCAATTCTCCAGGTGAGCCAATGCGTACGAGCACCATTCCCATCTTCCGTCCGAATGCTCCACAAGCGAACAGGAATCCAAGGTGCTCGTATGTCGCCTTCGACCACCCATAGAAGTTGTGGGACAGTGGCAGGTCGTAGGGATCGAGCGATTCCATCTTTCGGGGCTGAAGGAGGGTCGGCTCATACCAGTTGGCGGCGTGATTTGAGCTGGCCGCCACGACTCGTTCAACTCCCGCGTCATAAGCGGCGCGGAAGACGTTGTAGGCCATATCGACGTTTTCCCGCTGGCTCTCATACTGATCGATGGGCTCGCCCCGCCGACGGATGTAGGCAAGATGGACGACCGCGTCCACTCCCTCGAAGTGATAAGAGTACTTGTCTCGATCGGGATCAAGCAGGTCGGCGACCTGGACTCCGGTAACCGGACCTGAGCCTGCGTGTGCCCTGTCAGGGTTCGGCTCAACAGTGTAATCGAGCAGGGTCAGATCGTAGCAGTGGCGGAACGTCGTCAGCATCCTGCTGGCAACGTATCCGGCGGCGCCCGTAATGAGAACTCGCTTCTTGGCCATTCGACACCCCCATGAGATGCGCCAGGATATTGTAGTACGTTTGGCGACAGCATCCCAACCTCTTGCTGAGGTGCACAACCGTTTGCTACCATTGGTGAGCGCTGCGGCATTACTAATGCCGCCGTCTTCGTGGGGCTGTAGCTCATCTGGGAGAGCGCTTCAATGGCATTGAAGAGGTAGGGGGTTCGAGTCCCCCCAGCTCCACCATCAACATCTATTCTCTACCATTCCTCTCCTGCCTCTTGGTGTATCATTTATCCTTCTGTTCATAGCTATTTCAGTTATCAATAGGACCCTAATTGTCCTGTCGAGGCATCCCCGTCAGTCTCTCGCAATCCCTTGTTATCTCGCGTCTCTTGTGGTAACTTTTGTGGTAACAAATCGGGGAGGTTTACACGGAGTGAAGCTATCTGCGACAAGGGTGAGGGCGCTAAAGGACCCCGGCCGCTATTCGGATGGCGAAGGCCTGCATCTGTTCATAAGCAAGATCGGACGCAAGAGCTGGGTGCAGCGAATAACAGTTGACGGTCGACGGCGCGACATCGGCCTGGGAGGGTATCCGAAGGTATCACTGGCACAAGCGAGGAAGCGCACAGCGGACAACCGCGAGGCGATTGGGAATGGTAGGGATCCTGTAGCGGACAAGCGAAAGCCCTCTACGCCCACCTTCCGTGAAGCAGCCCATGTAGTCCACGAGGCCAACAAGCCTCGTTGGCGCAACGGGAGCCACGCTCGGGCATGGATCCAAACCCTGGAACGACATGCCTTCCCCAAGATCGGCAACAAGCCTATCGACACGATAAGCCGCACCGACGTGTTGACCGTCCTGACGCCCATCTGGTCGTCACGCCCCGAGACTGCCCGGCGTGTCAGGCAGAGGATGCGAACGATATTCAGGTGGGCTATGGCCAATGAGTTGATTGAGACCAACCCCGCGGGGGAAGCTATAGACGGGGCGTTGCCGTCCATGCCCAAGGTCAAGGCACATTTGCGGGCGCTTCCCTACCAGGAGGTGGCTTCGGCTCTACATATCGTCGATGCGTCCCAGACTTCACCCGCTTCGAAGTACTGTCTGAAATTCCTGGTACTCACGGCGTCGCGGTCCGGTGAGGCAAGGGGAGCCACATGGGACGAGATCGATCTCGAAGATGCATCGTGGACGATACCCGGCTCACGCATGAAGGCAGGCATGGAGCATAGGGTCCCTCTGATCGATCAGGCCATCGACGTGTTGATGCTCGCACGCCAACTTGAAGACGGATCTGGGCTATGCTTCCCGTCCCCTCTGCGGCCCGGCCGGATGCTGAGCGACATGACCCTGACGAATATACTCCGCAAATCCGGCCTTGCCGACAGGGCGACGGTACACGGGTTCCGAACGTCCTTCAAGACGTGGACTATGGAACAAACGGACACACCCTGGGCGGTCGGGGAGGCGGCTCTAGCGCATCAGCTCGGCGGCAGCGTGGAACAGGCATATGCCCGGTCCGACCTGTTCGACCGTCGCCGGGCGCTGATGCAGCAATGGGCGGACTACATCGCGGCCTAGCTTGGGCACATCAGCCAGGCGACTCCCGGGCAGAGGTTTCCGAGCCGAGTTCACTCGCCGCTACCGGCCGGGAGTCTATTCAGACGGTGATGTCAATGGCGGCACTTGTTGGCTACCATCCTAGCCGCATCGTCGCCGTCAACCCATCTCATACTCAACTGGTTAAGAGCGTTGAACGCCTACATGGGTAGAACGGAGCTCTCCAACAGTCCTCACCACTCTCACAATCATCGCTTTGGTGTTCGCAGCCCACAAGACTGCTTCCAAGCCCGAAGGAGATTGGCCCGCATTTTAGGCGGAGCCATAGTATACGTCGGGCCCCTTGAGGCGTTCTTGGCGGGCGCAATTCAACGACAATGTTCTTCGGTACTCTTGGAAGGTCGAGCTAGGCCTACAGCCACTCTAGCCTCGTCTTGTCGTCGATTCCCGACTTGAGCCCCATACACGACTGGGCTAGTGGGAGGACGGAAAAGGAGCCGGTCCCGTCGATCTCTACACCGCTGTCGACCCCAATAACGAGTTGACCGGGAAGAAGTGTTATGAGCGCCTGACGGCTCTACGGACTCCGAAA
Source organism: Chloroflexota bacterium (assembly GCA_026713145.1). Classification (GTDB taxonomy): domain Bacteria; phylum Chloroflexota; class Dehalococcoidia; order Lucifugimonadales; family VXLM01; genus VXLM01. The sequence continues at coordinate 1,715 of JAPOPA010000180.1, read as the reverse complement.
ATTTCCCAGTTCAGTCCAGGAGACATACCACCTCCTGGCTGGTAAGAGATAAGCACATCTCAGGAACTTCGTTCGCTGTGCTAACGTGTCGCCAGTCGTCCGCTTGATTGTTGGGCAACAATGACCTATAACTTGGCCGAATGCAAATACCGAATTGCCACAATGGCCTGCACGCCCAATGAATGAGGTCTCCAGCTCAACGCTCAGCTGGCTGGACAGCAGCGAGCACGAACGCCGGACGGTTCTTCAGCTAGTGTCCGCGCTGAACGAGCCCGGAACTCTCGACGAACTGGGGATCGGCAGCATCCGAGACACATTCTCGGACGTGCTATTCCCCGGTACCAGCACGATTCAGACGAGGGCACGCTACTTCCTCTTCGTCCCCTGGATCATGAAGATGGTCGAGGCGAGCTCATCGTCAAATCGCCCAAATCACGCGAGCTGGCTTCAGTTGCAGCTCCGAAGCGCCCTCATCAAGAGTCATCCCACCGAACCAGGGGTGATCGGGCGGGAAGCGGGGGCCGCCTTGCAGCGATGGCCTCACGACATATATTGGCTGGGCACGGCCAGTTGGGGAATCCGCAGGTACCCGGGGTCCATACTTTCCTACTTTGACTCGCTAGGGCGGCCGTCCCCGTGGGTCCTTGCTGGCCGTGCGCTGGAGGAGTCGGTAGAGGGGCGCCGGGACGAGGCATCCGAAGGGGTCGCCGGGAACTGGGCCAACGTGCCTGGACGGCCTTCCGACTTTCCGTGGAAGGCTTCATTCAAGCTTTCCCAGGAGGAGGGGGAGTACCTTCGAGAGCGAGTCGAGCTCTCCCACAGTCAGAGCTATCTTGCCCACATACTCCGGCACGGTAGGACTGAGGAGTTGAGAGTTGGGGATCTACCCTGGGACCATCCCGTGGCGAAGAGCGCGCCGGTTTTGGCGCTTGCATGGCTAAAAGACGCCCAACTGTTCAGTCTTGTCCACCAGGGCGGTGTTCTCCTGTTTGACCTCATTCTCGCTGAGTTGCTGGATGACGAAGCACGCAGGGGCGACTACTCGGACCGGCTCGCCATCTGGTCAGGCGACATAGACGCGGTTGGACCTGAACTTCGCAGCTGGGACCGCGCCTCAATGTGGCGTCGGCTGTATGAGGCCAACCCGAGACTGCGCCCCAGGACCAGGGAGTTCGCCGACCGGTGGTTTGAGCTGGTATCGGTGTCGGGAAGCGGTCCCATCCAGGATCGGCTGGAGGCCCGACGGCTTGTGCGTGAGCGGGAGCGAGCACTGAAGGGTGGAAGGGCGCGCCTTTCCTACGCGGAGGCGCGCGACCGGAAGCGTGGCTTTCCCTTCGCCGGTCCTCTTGAGTTCCGCTGGACGCAGGTGAAGAGGATCGGCGCCGACATACTGAGCGCACTGGAGCGTAGCTGATGCTCGAACCCAGCCGGCGAAGGCTGTTTCTGGACACGCTTCGCCCTCCCGACGGCTACACTCTCAGCCGCGCGGTCGGCACGACATTCACCCTAGACCTGATGGCGCTGTTGTCGGTGCCACTTGCGTTCACCTTCCGGGACGCCCAGGACGGCGACGGTCAGCTGTCCACCGAGCCGCTTTCGCTTCTCGAGAGCGCACGCAGGTACGCGGGGCGCATCGTCGTGTTTAACCAGGGCGGCTACACCGGGGTACCGCGAGCCGTTCAGCCTGTTCTCGCATTCATAGAGGAGTCGGTGGT
>JAPOPA010000271.1 GCA_026713145.1 Chloroflexota bacterium | reverse complement strand
CTCAGCATGGGGTAGACTGCGGTCGCGTTGTAGAACATTTCCTGGACGGCTGCGGTGATGCGGTGGTCGAAGACCCCCTCCTCGCGGGTGGCGGCGGCGAGTATGGTGCCGTCGTTCTGGGGAATGACACTCTGGACGGGTCCTTCCGGGAGGAAGCCCGGCATACGCAAGGTGATGCGCTGGCCTTTGACCGGTCGCACGGGAATGGTCTCAGGGAGCCAGCGTTCCGCGAGACCCGTCCACGCGCCCGCCGCGAGAACTGTGTGATTCGCGTAACAGACTTCGTTGAGAATCGTGCGTACCCCAATGACGCGGCTTCCGTCGAACTCCAGACCCGTGACCTCCGTCCGTTCCAGGATCGTGGCGCCTAGGCGACTAGCGCCGTGCGCGAGGGAGTTCACATAAGCCTCACCGCGAATCGAACATTCCCGCGGGGAGAGCACCGCTCCCTGCGCGTCGGGCGTGATGTGGGGCTCCCGCTCGCGCAACTCGTCCTGATCGACCCAGCGGACGCCAATGCCAAGCTCCCCCTGCCAGATGAGGTTGTCCTGTAGTACCTCCCGAAGCTCGTCGTCGAGGGCGACTTTCATCACGCCTCCCTCGCGGTATTCGGGGTCGACGCCCTCTTCTTTAAGCTCTCGCGTTAGGGCCGGAAACATATCGAGGCTGCGCATAGCAAGCTCGAAATACTGCCCGACGTTGTGATCGACGTACCAGATCGGCCCCACGATGCCCGCGGTAGCGCCGGACGCGCTCGACGCAAGCCGGTCCTTCTCGAATACCGTGCTGGAAATGCCCCGCTTGGCAAGCTGGTAGGCAATGGAGCATCCGATTACTCCACCGCCGATGATGGCGACATCGGTCGTTCGCGTCATACGTCCTCACTCCGGGAAACGATGCCCGATAGTATCAGGAGCCACGCGTGGGTTTGCAAGAGTCGCTTCCCTCCCAAGGGAAGCGTAAGTGCAAGAATCGACGATGCCCTACCGTCCGGCTCTAGTCAGCGGCCAGCAGTCGTTCAAGGTTCCCTGAGCAAATCGCTCGCAGTTCCTCGTCGGACAGGTCGCTCCGGTGGAGGCTGTAGAGCATCGGGGCCATCGGTGAGTCGGGGAAGCGCGAGCCGAACAACACCCGCTCGTGTCCTATGGCGTCGATGAGCGTATTCACCCCGTCGGGAATGAGGAATCGCGAAATCTCGATGGAGAGATTCGGGAGGCTCTTGAGGATCGGAATCGCCCAACCAATGTGAGTGTAATGGACCTCGCTCAGGACGATCTGCGTATCGGGAAACTTCTGGACGGTCTCGTGAAGGTCAACGGGGTCGAACTGCATGGAGTCGAGCCACAACGGGAGCTCCTCGGACGCGAGCCACTCCAGCCACGGGCCGACCACCCAGTCGCGGAAGGGGTAACGGTGCTTCTCGGGGGCCATGCGCACCGAGCGCACCTCCAACTCGTGCAGGGTCGCGCCGAAGGCCTCCATGTCGTCGTAGCTCGGATTGACGGCGAACTGCGGGACGAGCCGTGACTGCCCGCGTATCTGCTCCATGAGCAGGGCGTTGCCCTCTTCGGCGTCGAAGTCTATCGAGTGAGGCGAGTAGACGAGGGCCTTTTCGACGCCGGCCTTGTCCATGACCTCGAGCGTGCCCTCGACCGTGTCCTCTCGGACATAGCGGTCGAAACGCCTGCCCAGCGCGACGCATGCATCGAAGGTCGGAACCGACGACTTGAAGTGAAGGTCTACCTCGCCCATGATTACTCCTCATCTACACGCTGATGAGCGCTCCACGCGCTGCTTGAAACGACCGATGGAGTGTAGCAACCGCTATGGTGCCCGTCAACCGCGACGGGGAGGCGCACAAAGCCAACCGCATGATCCGGCAGCATGGTGATACACTTCGGCAAGTGTCCTCAGGCGGAGTTGGAGGTCGAATTGGCGTCGTCCCGTTCGAATAGGACTATTCGCTACGAACCGGATGAGCGGTGCTCTCCACTTGTTGCCCTGGGAGTTGGCGCACAGGGAATCACCCTCGTCCTTGCGCCGACCGTGCTGATTGTAGCGATCACTGTCCTGGCCACCGGCCAGGGCGAATCGTACCTGACATGGTCCGTATTCGCGGCACTGTTAATCGTCGGGATCACCATCGCTCTGCAAGCTGCCAGGATCGGGCGGCTGGGCGGAGGACACATTCTGATTACGGGGGTCACACCCAACTTCATCGCCGTGTCGGTTCTGGCGCTCGATGAGGGCGGCCCCTCCATGCTGGCAAGTCTCATCGTCCTTTCTTCGATCTTTTATCTGGGCGTGGTAACTTGGCTACCGCTGCTTCGCCGCATCATTACCCCGGTAGTTTCCGGTTCGGTGCTCATGCTGATAGCGGCGCTGATACTTCCCATCTGCTTCGACCGTTTGAGCGAAGTGCCCCAGGGAACATCGACCGTCGCCGGGCCGCTTGTCTCCTTGGTGACACTGGTAGTCTCAACGCTGCTGGTCCTGCGCGGTCCGGGAATCTGGCGGCCGTTATCACTGCTCATCGGAATCGTGGCCGGATGCGTTGCCGCCATCCCATTCGGACTATACGACCTTGCGAGTCTGGCCGAAGCACCCTGGGTTGGGATTCCTGAACTCGAGTTTCCCGGACTGGACGTGACGCCAACCGTCGGCTTCTGGGCGCTCCTCCCCATGTTCCTGATCGTCACCTTGGTGCAGGCTATCAAGAGCATCGGGGATGGCGTGGTCGTGCAGCAGGTGGCAAGGCGGAGACCTCGCGCGACGGATTTTCGCCTGATACAGGGCTCGATGTATGCGACCGGCATCGGGATTCTGCTGTCGGGCATTGCAGGGACCCCGCCTACCACTTCCTACTCTTCTCTGTCGGTCTCGCTCATCCGCCTCACAGGGGTCGCGGCGCGAAGCGTTGGCTATGCCATGGGGGCGATATTGCTTGTAATTGCGATGTTTCCGAAAGTAACGGGGGTGCTGCTTATTATTCCCAGCCCCGTAATGGGAGGGTTCTTGTTGGTCGCCGTCGCTATGCTCTTCCTTGAGGGGATACAGACCCTCTCCAGGGCGGGACTCGACCCTCAGAAAGCAATCGTGGCGGGATTGGCGTTTTCTATCGGGCTCGGTATGGAGGGACACAACATCTTGGAGGATCTGCTGGGAAGCCCCTGGGGGACACTTCTCGGCAACGGAATAACGATAGGCGCCGTGACGGCGATTGTTCTAACGGCCTTCCTGGAGTTCACTCGCCCGAAGGGCAGACGCCTGAAGGTCTCGCTGGACAACTCGGATCTCCCAAAGATCGATGCTTTCCTGCAGGAGCTGGCGGGAAGGATAGGGTGGGATGACACGTCAACCGACCGTCTGCGATCGGCAGGTGAGGAGACGCTTTCGAGCTTACTGCAGCCGGGCTACGAACGACTGGAGGGGAGAACAGCACGCCTAGTAATCACTGCCCGCCCGGAGGGGCGGTCAGTGGAGTTGGAGTTCGTCACGGCCTTCGAGGACGAGAACCTGGAAGACCGTCTTGCTTATTTGGACGAGCAGGCTGAAGCGGAAGATGAGAGGGAAATTACGTTCCGCCTTCTACGCCACTACGCATCTTCGGTCCGGCACCAAAAATACCAGGGAATGGACATCGTCACGGTGCGAGTCGACGGGTGAGTTCACTCCGGAGGATAGTGCCTTCCCCTCCCAAAATTCATCGACGAGAAGCTGGGCGACGCTTGAGCTCACGTCAAAGTGAATCATTCAGCTCGATAAACTCGCGCAATGCGTCAACGCATTGCTCAGGCTCTTCCAGTTGAAGAAAGTGCGTTGCATCTGGCAGGAAATCGTAGTCGACGGTCAAGATATCGCTGAGATCGAGGGTTGGAAGATACGAGTATTGCAGGGTGGGGTCAGCGCCGATGACCTTCGTCGGACACTTCATTGTATCGAAGTCGATGAGTACGGCATAGATGCCCGCGTAATCAATCATCTGGGCCTCATACTCGGGAGGGCAGCACAGTTCATAGCCTCTCTCAACAGTGGACTCTCGGAGAGTCGTCTTCGCAAATAGATCGTAGAGGCCCGGGTCCAGGCGCTTGAAGTTTGGCAGAAAGCCAAGGACCTGCGCAAAGGACTCCCTTGTCTTGAACAGGTGTTTGCGTCGTCGCGTCATCGCGACAAGAAGAGCTGTCGCCTCTTCGAAATCATAGTAACTGCGGCCGGGTTTGCAGAGGGGAGGATCGAAGAGAATTCGTGCTTCAAACCCGCTACCCTTTGTCGGTGATAGGAGCGAAATCAATCCCGATACGGAATGGAAGACGCCGATCTTGGGTTTCTGCCCGTAATTACGGTCAATGGCCTCCATAATGAGGTCGTGGTCGTTGACTAGTGTTGGAATGTTGTGGTTTTCGAGAGTGCTGACTGGGTTCCAGCCGTGATTTCTGAGGTCATAGACTATGAGGTCGAAATCGTCGGCCAGAAGCGACCAAAAGGGGTAGTAGAGATCAATCGACAGACCGTTGCCGTGGGTCAAGACGAGTCGTCGGCCTTCAGGATTGCCGTGACGCCGCAGGGTGATGACGGTGTCCTCGTCCACGCGAACGTCAACCTTGGATAGAGGCTCCGGTATATTCCACACACTCTCAGCGTTCGACATTAGGTTGCCCTAAATTCCAGAGAATCTCCACCGCAGCGTTCCTGAGCGATGGCCGCGGCGAAGCGCTCGTTTCCAAGGTCTTCCACGATCCACGTTACTTCCTGCACCTGCGGCAGCTTCATTGAGAACTTCATCTCACCGCTGAACATCTCAGGTGGGAGCTCGAAGGTAGAGGGGTCAAGCGCGAAGCCCGTCCCTAGGGCCTTGATGAGTGCTTCCTTGATTGTCCAGAGCCTGAAGAACAGATGGATCCTATCGTCCCCGCGAGTGGAGGCGATTTCCGCTTGCTCCGTGGGACCGAACACCCCTTCTATCAGCAGATCCATGTTGCGGTGAGCAACTCGCTCCTCCACATCTATACCCAGTCGTCCTTCATCAGCAACCGCGATCAGTCCGTGTTCGCCGCTGTGACTGACGTTAAAGCTGAGGGAAACAGCCAGCCCATCCACAAATGCGATCGGCTTACCGTGCTCGGTAGTCTCGAACTCAAGCTGCCTATTCTCACAGCCGAGACGGTTGCAGAGAATGGCGCGAAGTGCTGCACGGCATAGGGCAAACCGGCGGCGGGGACCTCGGTACACGAATCGCTGTCCGCGTTCCCGCTCGCATTCATTGAGCCACGCCAAAGCAGCGGCTTCGTAGGTGACGTTTTCTCTCAGGTCGACGTGTACAACTGCAGCCGTGTCAACGATCTTTAGGGGGTTGTACCAGCAAAGGGCCGCAGAGGCAGGCATAAGTTGTCGATGCTCCGAAGGAGCGTTGGATCAAGACATCTGCCCTTCGAGGCACTTGACCAAGTCATTCAAGGAGTTGAGTCCCGCACAAATATCTGGGGTGAACTCTACATCGAATTCCTGCGCGACCACTTTCGCGAAGGCAACGATATCCATAGATGAAACACCGATGTCCGTAAGACCGGAATTGAAATCCACCGGCTGTGGCAGAGGCTTCCCGTCTACTTCAAGGTTCTCAGCCACGAGCTTTCTGATTCGATCTTCGGTTGATGCCATGAACTGTCTTCTCCCAACTTTTGAATGTGCATTGAAGCGGCGGCTAGCGTAGCAAGATGGACACATGAAGTCAATTCGGAAGCCGCTCGATCCAGTCTCTTTTCGCGAGACCTTCACAGCGCCTCAGTCCTCAATTCCAGTGCCTTCGACTGCCCAGCTATTCGTCTTACTAGGCTTCGGTCGATTCGTCGGGATGATCGAGTGACAACCCCATTGAAGATGGAAGGAGAATCAGATGCCTCTATCGTCTCCTCAGGACCAAGTAAAGGAATACGCCCGCAACAATGACGCCCGTGATGATGAGGATGATTATCAGCGTTAAGCGCTGGCGCGGGGTCGTAGATATGTCGGGCAGCGTGCTACGTATTCGTTCCGTAGCGTCCCCGATGACGGGGATTCTGGGCCTACTTGGGGCATCTGGCAAGACTGTCGGCATGACGGTGGGTGACAGGGCTGGGACGGCAACTGTTGAACGTGCATCTTCGGCCGTGAAGGTTGGCGTGGGTGAGTGGGTTGGCCAAGGTGTTGGCGTGTAGGTCGGTATTGCTGTGTTCGTTGATGTAGCCGTGGCCGTAGCAGTCAATGAAGGCGTTGGAGTCGGAGTTTGAGTCGCCGTCGGTGAGGGTGACGGCGTAGCAGTCCGAGTGGGCGTGGGAGTGTAGGTTGGCACAGGTGTGTTTGTGACTGTGGGAGTGGGGGTCGGCGTAGGTGTAAAGGTCGGCACCGGCGTATATGTGGCTGTAGGTGTAGAGGTCGGAGTAGGTGAGATCGTTGGAGTAGACGTCGGCGCAGGGGTATAGGTCGGCGTGGAGGTACGTGTAGGCGTTGATGTAGGCGTATGGGTTGGACGAGGCGTAAACGTAGGAATGAATGTCGCCGTCTGAGTGGGCGTCGGGGTGGGTGAAGGCGTAAATGTGGGTATCGCTGTCAGTGTGGGCGTCGACGAAGGGGTGGGTGTGGCTGTAGATGTTGGTGTGTAGGTTGGCGTGCTAGTGGGAGTACGCGTGGCCGTTGGCGTATCGGTGGGCGGAGGTGGTGGCGGT
>JAPOPA010000237.1 GCA_026713145.1 Chloroflexota bacterium | reverse complement strand
GACTGCGGACACGATTGACGACGACGGGGAGTCGGTGAAGCTGGGGTTAGGGACACTGCCGACAGGAGTGACTGCCGGGACGCCGGACGAGACGACGGTGACCATCAACGACGACGACGAGGCAGTAATTCAGCCCCAAACAGCGGTGAAGGTATCCTACGGGTCGTTGGGCTATACCATTGGAGAGGGTCAGTCCATCTCAATCAAGGTGGTGCTGGATAACGACCCGGAGCGGACGGTAGCGATCCCCATCAGTACTACCAACAATACTGGCGCTACGGATGACGACTACTCAGTGGTGCCTGCATCGGTGACCTTTGACTCCGGAGATACTGAAAAGACCATTACCTTCACCGCCGTTCAGGACAATGAGGATGAAAGCGACGAGACGGTCACTCTCGGGTTCGGGACGATGCCTGCTGGAGTGAGCGTCGGTATGACTTCCCAGGCCACGGTGACAATCACGGATTCCATCCACGTGTCCTTCGGGGCCTCCACCTACCAAGCACACGAAGGTGGCGACGGGGCCCTGGTGACCGTCAGGCTGGACTCCGCGCCGTTACTGGAAACGGTTATACCAATCACGGCAACCGGCATGGATGGAGCCACAGACAACGACTGGACAGGAGTGCCAGAATCGCTGACTTTTGGCAGCGGCGAAACGGAGAAGAGCTTCACGGTTATGGCGTACGACGATACCGAGGAGGACAATGGGGAGTCAGTGGAGTTATCGTTCGGCACCCTGCCTGCGGGAGTCGGCAGGGGCACACCGGACAAAGCAACTGTCGAGCTCATGAACTCAGAGGTGGGCGAGCCCCCGGCGTGCGCCGATGCCGTCTGGTGTGCCATGGTCGAGTTTGCGGATGTTTCCGACGACTGGGGCAATATGGCACTGATGTATCACCCAAACCAGGACCCCGGCCCCGAACGGTCTGAAATCTCCGACGACCGTTTTGAGTTCGATGACGAGGAGTTCTTCATATGGGGAATCCACACTTATCCGGGAGTCTACCCTAACACCCTGGCAGGAGCCCCTGGCCTCGTACCTGAGCGATCGGTACTCTCCCTATCTCTCGGACGGTGGGACCATACTGAGAGATTCTCAGGAAGGGTCAGCCGCGAACACTATATGGACTGGGTCCTGTGGGTGGACGGGAAGGCGTTCCCCTTCAGTGAGGCCAGCCAGGCTACTGGCTTGACATTCGTATGGATGGACGAAAAATTCCAGTCACTGTTCGCCGACTGGAGCGAAGGTAACGAATATCAGTTGATAATCGAGTCCAGTCCTTTCGATGAGCGGCCCGTACCAGCCCGGACAATGCCGTCTCCCCCCAGGTACCTGAAGGTGATGCATTTCAATGAGTCATTTGTCGCTTCATGGATCAACCCGCTGGATGACGGAAATGCTCCCGTGACCCATTACCGGCTTGAGTGGAAGCCTGCCTCGGCAAGCTGGGACGATCAAGGCTCCCTCCTTGAGGCAAAGATCTTTCCGAACGGCTCTCACCAGAGCACCAACGGTTACCTGGTAGACGGTCTGACCAACGGTGTCACCTACGACGTTCGCGTGGTCGCGGTGAACAGCGAGGGCGACAGCCTGCCATCCCATGAGCATTTTGCCAGGCCTCAGGACGGAGAACCAGAAATCAAGCGCAACACTATTGATGGCGATGTGCTCACCCTCACCTACGACCGGGCTCTCGATGAGACATCGATTCCTGGAACAGACCGGTTCATCGTGTCTGCCAACAGTGGGCGGCGGCTTCTGGACAGCGTTGACATTTCGGGGAGAAATGTCATCATCACGCTTGAGTCCGGTGTGAACTCTGCCGACGATGTGGAGGTCCGCTACGTTGCGCCGGCAGAGGCGGACTCCCCTGCCGTAAAGGACACCAATGGGAGATATGCATTCACCCTGAACTTCGCCTCCGAAATGTCAGCCACGGAAAACCTGACAGATCCTGCTTTACTGGAGGACCTGACCGCGGAGTTCGTGGACATCCCCGATAACCACACGGGTGGCGAGATTCGGTTCAAGATACGGTTCAGTGAGCCTGTTCAGGTCATGTTGGGGCCCTATTTCGCATACCTCCTCGACGTCGAGGGTGGAGAGGTGACCAGTGCCTGGTGGCTAGACAGGGACACCTCCCTGTGGCAGATCGTTCTGGTGCCTAATGACACCCACGACATCACCGTAACCCTACCGGCTGGCCGCGCCTGTAACGACGGGAACAGCCGGGGTGCGCCCTGCGCCAGCGGGGACCGGAGGCTGACTTCGACCCTGGAACACACCATTAGCGGTCAAGACGGTCCCAGGGATACCCGGTAGGCCAACCCTGACGACGGCGAGGCTGCGAAAAAGAGTGAACAAGGAGATGCCAACGAGAAAGGCAGCTCCAATTATCCCGAACCAAACTCCCCGGCCACCGGAGCGACTTCGGCGACCTTCACGTTCACGGCGGAGGCGGATAGTGTGGAAGACGATGGGGAGGGAGATGATTGAGCTTAGCTTCGGCACCCTGCCCGCTGGGGTGGTGGAGGGCAATCCCAGTACGACAACTGTCGAGCTGATTAACACGGAAATCCCGCAGCCCAACCGGTACATGTGCCCGCCGGACGCAGGGAACAGCATAATCAGGGAATCTGTTGGAGAGATCAGCCAAGCTGGGGACATAGCTGTCTGGCTTCTGCCGGAAGGACAGGCGAGGTCGTGTCCTTCCAGCCTTGCGCGCATACAGTTTGCCGGGAATGTACAAACTGCATAAGAACTACACGCATAAGAGTTCCAAAAGAAACGCTTAGCCCATATTATTAATCGTACACCGTTAGGAGTATTGCTCGGATTGCGAGATGCGGGTCGGGGTTTTGTGCGATTGGTAGGGATGGAGATGGGATCTGGTGATCGGGGTGCCATTCACTCTCACAGTCGTCGATGATCCGTGTGAGGGTCCACTTCAGGGCGAACTACGAGTACACCTTCGAGCTATGGGCCTTTGAAGGATACCCCGAACGGCACCAAGCCACAGACCTGAAGATAGTGGGAATACACGACACTAACGGCGACCTCATTCCTGGCACCCCCGGCACAACCAGCGGCAAGAAGGAGACGGTCACTTTCGTACCTGACACAGACGGTGAATACCATGTCGCAGTGGGCTCGGGAGAAGAGGACCGCACAAGTCTCTACAAAATTAGCTTCGAAGGTCGGAGACTCGAATAGGGGAGGAGCCGCCCGAGAATGCGGATCCCCAAGAATTCTGGGCCAAGGCCAGTTGCGACACAGCGGGCAGGATCTTGAGGAGAGCCTCCTGCCTACCAAGCTCCTAAGCACGTGGGACCCATCCTCGTACGACTCGCTGCTCATCTACAACAGGACTACCCTCCGGGCCCATGGTGCAGGACACGCTATGCTAACCGGTGTGATGCATAGCTGAATGAGGTCAAGGGCTCGAAGTGAGACAGGCAGTGCAATACAATACCGGTGCAAATTCGGTCTCGCGGATTCTTGATTATGTTGTGGTAACAGATGTGGGAACATTGGCTATTCAGCCTTATTTCGTAGCTCATTCGAGTCCCCCCGTCACCACCGCCCATTCTGTACTGACTTCATAACTCTATATGGGCAGCGAAGCGATGTTGGCCGTCAGATCAGTCCTTCATTCAACTAACCAATGAAGACCGCGTGTCACGGTTTGTCCGTTTCAAAGTCGTCCAGCAGACTGTTCAGTGTGGGTCAGAGTACCAGTCCTCGCATCGTTCCAATCTTCAACTTCTGCTGGACTCCCTAGACGAAGCTCCGAAATGTAACAGGTTTGATTCATCTCGACTCGGCTGTCCTGGAGTGGGACATGCCGAGAGAGAAGGAAATGAGTTGCTCCCGTTCCCCAAAATTCGGTCCAGCGGCTTTGGCGGCATCTCCCACCACTTCATCTCGTATCGAAGCGCACGAACATATTCGCCTTGTACATCCTTCACCCCTTTCATCGAGTTCCTTAAGGTTCGATGGAAGTCGGCGAATGGTTCGGTTTGCAGACGCACTCTACCTACGCCAGACGCACCGCTTAGGAACATTCTCGCTATGATCTTGACAGGTGAGACGGCGTTCCAGGGTCTGGCGTATTTCCCCTTGACTCAGGCGCCATGCAGGGGAATCGAGTAGTCTTCGGCTACTGGAATACTCAACGGTCGGGGCAACACGCGCAGTCCACGTCGGTCGGCATGATGAACGACGGCCGCATCAACTCATAACCGCTCAACACTCACTGACTGCTTTGGGAACAGACCTCCGATGCTTACCACATGCTCTTCACAGCCCCGAGGAAGGCACTCGTCGTCATCATCACGCGGGATGGATTTTTCCTGAAAGCCCTGGGTTACGCTCTCTTGAAGGGGCGAGCATGCTGCCCGATAATGGTGCGACTCCGCTCAGTGAGGTTTGCCGATGGTACGACTGGCCCTGATAGGCTGCGACACAACGTCTGACTATGTGGCTGTGTTGCCGAGGGTAAGGAATGCAGAAATCGTCGCAACCGTCGATGACGACGGCGACAAGGCGAGATGGGCCGCTGAAACCCTCGGGGCACAGTCGCTCGCCTCCATTGATAAAGCGCTGGCCTCCGACCTCATCGATGCCACCCTAGTCCACGCCCGCGACGGAGTATCAGTCGCACGGCAAGCTGCCAACGCCGGTAAACACGTATTCCTCGCAGGAATACAAGGTTCGACGGTAGCGCAAGTGGACGAGGTCATTGGCGCGTGTGAATCTGCCGGGGTCAAGTTCATGGTTGGTCTTTCGACCCGATACCATCCTTCACAGCAAACGGTAAAGAAGGCAATTACAAGCGGGGACCTGGGCGAGCTTGGTCTTGTACGTATACACCATTGGGAGGCTGGAACGAACGGCGCCAATGCTATTGAGCAAGTCACGCCGGATATTGACGTTGCCAATTGGCTATTCAAGGCACTGCCCAGCGAGGTCTACGCGACAGGTGGCAGCGATGACTATCTGCAAGTGCATCTCGGATTCCCAAACGGCGGAATGGCGTTGATCGACTACGCATCCTCGCTACCCGACGGCGGGGGCTACTTCTCGCTCTCGGTGATCGGCTCGACAGGGGCGGCCACAGCAGACGACCACCACAATGTTAACCTCATCTACCGTGGTGGAAAGCCTCTAGCGGTCACCGGTGGGCAAGGCATCAGCCACGTCCGGACACAGCTACAAGAGTTCGTCGACGCAATCGGAGAGCAGAGATCACCGGCCACTTCGGGTATGGATGGGCGCAACGCCCTCTTAGTCGCGGATGCGGCGGAGAAGTCGGTAGCTTTGGGTCGCAGTTTCAAGTTGGAGGGAGGTGCATATGAGCTCGCCTAGCAGGGGGGAAATATTCAGGGTGGCGGCTCTCAGCGCGGTCAAGCACGGTTACGTTCCGGAGGGGGTTCACGCTCATCCTCGTTTCGAGGTTGTGGTCGTCGCCGACGACGCCGACCGACCTGATTGGACGCACGAGCGAAATCAGAAGCTGGCCGATGACCTCGGCGTGCCGTACGTTCGCGACGTCGAAAAAGCACTTACCGAGTGCGACGTGCAAGTGGCCGTCGTGAGTTCGGAGGCCGAGCGTCACTGTGACCTTAGCCTTCGGGCTGCGGACAAAGGTCTGCACGTCGTACAGGACAAGCCGATGTCCACTTCGTTGTCGGAATGCGACCGGGTGGTTGAGGCGGTAGAGCGGAATGGTGTGAAATTCCTGATGTGGAATAGAAACACCATGCCGGCCGTGCTTCAAGCCCACGAAGCCATCAAGAGCGGGGCCATAGGCGACCCGTACGCAGTGCACGTGGACTTTTATTTCGCGAAAGACGCGGGGCCTCGAAAGACCTCGGACGAGCCCGGCACCCCACCCATCAATTGGCTGGAAGCCCTTAAGGCGGCACACGCCGATGGCGGCGACGGCGGAGTCGGCAACAAGCCGATGGGAGAGCTGGAGATCGAGGGTATTTACCCGTTGGCACACGTGTTCATGCTAACGGGTGCGAAAGTAAACAGAGTATTCGCGCGGACGGCCTCACACTTCCACCAGCGAAACGTGGACAACGACATAGACGACCTTTCGACCGTGACTCTCGAAATGGACGGTGGCCTTCTCGGAACCCTCTCGATGGGGCGTACCGGTGCGGGCAGTCATCCCGACAGTGGCGGAATCAAGATACACGTCCTTGGCTCGAATGGGGCTCTGGTCTTCAACGAGCCGAGCCCTGAAGTCATGGTGTTCCATCGGGGAATCACGATCCAAAACTCCATACACCAACGAATCGGGGGCGAGTATGACTTCCTTCTCATGGAGGACTTAGCGAACGCCATCGATACCGACGGGGATACGGTGCTCAACGCCCGAGCCAGCCGTGACATAGCCGCGACGGTCGAGGCCGCCATCGAGTCCGGAACGACCGGTAAGCCGGTAGACGTGCGGTAACTACGGCCTCGGTTGAATCTCGCGGTTCATCGCCCAATCAGGGTAGAGGTTGTAGACCTCGGCACCAGGATACGGCAGGCCGAGAGGCTGCGGCGGCACCTTAAGAACGCCGTGGCGACCCAGCATTGCGGTGAAGCCGTACTGGAGTCCCGCGGAGCGTAAGGTGCGGGCCGATGGCACGTTGAACGGCGCCGTCGATGCAACGATCAACTTGCCCTGATCGAGAATCCACCGTCCGGCAGCACTGACGACCGACTTGCCAAGCCCGGCGCCTCTTGCGTCGTCAAGTACGTCCATCCCGACCTCAAGCATAGGATCGCCGTCGTCGCGAACACCAGCCAAGGCGATGATTCTCTTGCCGTCCATGATGGCGAAACCGGCCACCGCGTCCTCGGGGAAAGAGTGCCAATAGAGATCGCCGTTGATCTCTCGCATCTCCTCGGGCGTCAGATGGATTACATCTTCGCGTTCAGGCGGTCGCCAGGTCCGCTCATCCGCAAACATGAACCACGAGATGCCCCAAACACCAACTCCTTCAGGTAAAGTAACACGCGAAAGATCATAGGTGCCCAGCGTCGAGAATAGCATGTCGGTGGACTGTCCTCGCACAATCTTCCGTATGGGCTGGACCCAGTCCACTCGGCAGGCGATCACCGCCCGCTCGCCAATTTTGCATCCCCAGAGAGGGATGCCATCGTAGTCGGACGGATGGGCTATGACGCTTGTCCCATGATCGCCAAAGGCGTCGAATGACGCTCCGATGGTCCTCTCTATCCATGGCTGGACCTTCTCCATGAGCGTTTCGTTCATTAGCGCACCCCTTACAAATGCACCTTCGTGATCTCACGGCCCCAGACTACCTCGCCGTAGTTGGTGCTTGCATGCTCTGTCTGACCGTTGTCTCGAGCCGGAGTGATTGATGGACGAGAACCGGTTTCTCGATACCGGCGTCTTTTGCCAAGTGGGACGCAGTGAAACTCTCACAGTCCGTTGAGCCTGGCGGAGTTAGCGAGAAGCGCATTGGCATCTTCCATGAGCTAGACGTCTCACATACCTGCATCGAGGAGATTCGTGCCATGAGCCTCAGAGGCGGGGTCAGCCGCCGCGACCACCCTGAACTCCGGCCCATATCTGCGAATTGTCCGGCGAGCGAACCCAACCGCCTGTCCAAACCAATGACTGCGAGACTGAGTACGACCAGAATTTCCTGCTACGCCCGGCTGGGTAGACGCTGGGGCATCAGGCCCATCTCCCTCCGTACACGCTTCGGGAGGTCGTCGTTCACAGACTCGCCGGCGATGACCTTGAGCGACCGGTCTTCGAGTGGGAGATTGACCTTTACGCCGCCTCGTCTGTGTGATTCGCGCAGGGCAATGGCAATCTCCAAAGCCTTGAGTCCATCTTCACCCGAGACCTTCGCGTCGGTGCCGTTCTCGTGCGCCTGCATCAAGTCTTCGATGATGTTGAATCCCGTGCCTTTCACCTGTGGCGGTAGGGGAATTGGATACCTCACCGGCATAGGGGATTCCATGCGAGTGGAAGGGCCTCTGTACCCCTCGCCGTAGGGCATGGGTGAGCCGTGTCGAATCAGGTCGAACTGTGCGGGGTGCTCCTGGCAGTAGATTTGGCCGTGCTCCCCGATCACAGTGAAGTTCGAGCTATTCGTATCGCCGCACTCCCAGGCTCGCATGAAAGCCCGAACGCCGTTGTCGAACGCCAGATAGCCGTTGAAGTTGACGTCTTCGTCGGTTGCGGCGGCCTCATCGGACTCGATCTCGCCGAACACCCACTCAACCTCGCCTCCGGCCAAATAACGGACGGTATCGATCAGGTGGCTGCCGTTACCCGACAAAGCAGTCGGGAAGTGTGCCGTTACCTGCAACACCTTACCAATCTGGCCGGTGTCTATGAGCTTACGCGCCTCGCTGTAGCCGTCCATCCACCGGCGGGCGCAGTTTACCGCGAAGGTCACCCCCTCATCTCGGCACACTCTGACCATTTCATCGGCGTCTTTCAGGCTCAGTGAAATGGGTTTCTCGGCCCAGATGATCTTGACACCCGCGCGTGCGACGTCCTTGACGATGTCGGGGCGAATGCGAGCACTCGTCGTAACGCTGACAATGTCGAGGTCTTCCTTTTCGAGCATCTTTGTATGGCTGGTATAGAGACGCTCATTCGGCACACTCCAACGCTCGCCGAAGATGCTCCGTTGCTCGTC